>JAFGIQ010000290.1 GCA_016929575.1 candidate division FCPU426 bacterium | reverse complement strand
GCAGCTGGCAGCACTGGACCTTGCAGGAGAGCTCGCTTTCCACGGGAACCTTTGTCTATGACCTGGGAGCAGCAACCGGCTGGAGCGGGGGGCACAGCTTCAAAGTGGAATTCATTGTTGAAGGCGGCAGCGGCGAATATATTGAGGTGGAGTATGCCAAGATCGTCAGCGTCTTGCCGACGCCGACTTATACCACGACTCCCGTCTATACAGACACGCCCATAGCCACCTATACCCCCGGCGAATCAGCCACGTATACGGCCACTCCCGAGGATACGCCGGCCTTCACGGCCACGCCTACGATGACCGAAAGCGCGGAGGACACGCCCACCCCGACGCCAACGCCGCTTTATCCGCAAGACGTCTGGGTCTGGCCTGAATTCTCCATCATCATGCAGCCGGGTCAAACCCAGAATATCTTTGCCGTTTCCGGGTATCACAAAATTCCGCAGCCGGACGTTCCATTGCGCTACGCGGTGCTGCGCGGCAGCGGGACATTTGGCGGCGCAACCCTGACCTGTGCAGCCACCGGTTCAGGAGGGGAGCCGGCCGGCGCGGCTTTTACCGCTGCCAGCCAAAACTGGGATTTGAACATCATCCGCGTGGATAATATGGGTCTCGGTGGCCAGAGATTTTTGCCCATCATCGTCATCCCGGGCAAAGCACGTGGAAAATTATACGACAAAATAAAAGGCGCAGCCGCAACGCAGGCCGGGGAAGATGCACTGGCAGCGTATGCCTTTAAGACCGAGGCAGAAGCAAAATTATTCGGAGAGGAAATCTTGGTGGAAGAAAGGGAGGAGGACGGGGTGACCGGCGCTTTCGGCTCCCACTGTTCTCCCATCACTACCACCACTCCCACGCCGACTGCCACCAGCTCATTTACCTCCACCTCAACCATCACACCGACACCAGTGGTGCAGCAGCCCACGCATACTTTCACGCCGACATGCACTTCTACGGTTGTATCATCCGCAGACGAACTGGTGTCCCGGCAAAAAGTTGTTCCTTATCCCAATCCTGCGTGCGGGCAAGTCCATTTTGCCTATAAGCTAAACGGTCCGGCAAGCATTACCATTGATGTTTTCAGACTTACCGGCGAACGGGTGGCTACGATTGGCGAGCATAAAAACGGAGATGGCCAGATCATCACCACCACCTGGGATGCTGCCGGCGTGGCGCCGGGAGTTTACTTCTGCCGCATCATGATTAAAAACGAACAGGGCAGGATAATCCTGGATCAAACACGCAAGGTGGCTTTGGTAAAATAGAGGACACTCAAAGTTTTGTTGGTAAAAGCAAAAAATGGAAGGCGGCGGAATCGGCCGTCTTCCATTTTTTTTATTTACCTGGAGCGAAGCAAAGGCCGGTCCGAGGCTGTCCGAACAGAGAAGAAATGCAGAGCCTGGATTGTTGATATCCTTGTGCGCACTTCAAAAAAGAATGATGAAATGAAACTTTTTTTAGCTTTGTCCACTCTAACAATATATCTCATGCCATATTAGAAATATTTATCTTTGCCTCTTCTGAAGTAGAATATAAAAACCATTGAATTTACAAGAAAATAAAAGTAAAATAAAAAGTTATCAATTTAATTAAGGATATACACCATGATTTCCTGGCAAAGGGGAAAAATGCCTTTTTTCTTTGGCAGCCACATGGGCCAAGTGCCTGTTTGCATTAATCGGAAGCTGCGTGGCAGACGGAAAAAGACGCGGCGATCATGGTTTGGCATGTTTTTGATGTCGCTGCTCCTGATGGGATTTTTGCCTTTGCCAACCCTGGCCCTGGATTTATTTCTGGATGATTTTAGCGGCGGCATCTACGGCCAGCAACCCCCGGGCTGGCAGGATGAAACCGATGACAATCAAAGAAATGTTGAGATTGCCTACGAGTCTGTTCCTGGCTATGTCGGCGTGACAGTGGTGGCCTTCGAGACCGAAGGGGAAGCTGTCCGCGACCAGCAGAATTTTGATGTGGATGTCTATAATACGCTGGAAGTGGATGTGCATTCTGTCAGCATCGGGGATGTCCAGATCGGCGTCTATTCCACTTCCCCGTATACTGAATATCTGGGCGGCGTTATTACCACCCCCGGGCTTTATACCTTTGATATTCCTGCTGAGACCGGATTAAGCGGCATCCAGGATTTGGGTGTGGTTATTCAGTGTAATGGCGCCAATGGCTACGCAGAATTGGATTCCGTGCGCATTTTTGCGCCGGATACGCCGACTTCCACAGCCACGCCTACACCGTCGGCCACGTCCACTCCCACTCCCACCCACACTGCCGAGGATTCGGCTACCGATACTTTCACTCCGACCTATACGGAGACGGGGACAGAAACCAGCACAGCGACTCCGTCTGCGACGGCTACTCCCACTCCCACCCACACTGCCGAGGGTTCGGCTACCGATACTTTTACCCCGACCTATACGGAGACGGAGACGGAAACCAGCACAGCGACTCCGTCTGCGACGGCCACGGCCACTCCCACTTCTACCATTGTGGAAGGCACGGCAACCAATACTCCGACGCAAACAGACACAGCGACCGTGACGGCAACCGGCACCAGCACTGAAACCGGTACCGCCACTCCTTCGGCCACGCCCACGGCCACCTCCACGCCTACGGCAACCTGCACCCCCACGCCGACTGGCACCATGACTCCCGGGGATTCGCCTACGGTTACCGGCACCCCGACTGCAAGCGGCACGGCAACGGATTCGCCCACGATTTCCCCCACGCATACAAGCACGCCCAGCGCCACCTGCACGCCGACGGCCACACCGTACCTGTCGCCTTCCCACAGCCCGACGCTCACCGCCTCGTTGACCATTACGCCTACATCCACGATCACGCCGGTGTTGAGCATCACGCCTTCGCCGACTTTTTCAGCAACCCAAACCGCACCGGCCCAGCAGTTGGCGGACCTCACGGGCGTGCGGTTGAATACCAAGACTTTTACTCCGGAGGGGACCCTGTTCCGCCAGTTGGAGATCCGGTTCCTTTCGGCTGTTTCCAGCCAGGATATTCGCGTGCAGATATTTACGGTCAACGGACGGCTGGCGGCAGAACCGCCGGTGGAGGGTGCCGGGCCTGAATACACTGTCCGCTGGGATGGGAAATCCTCCGGCGGCAAAAAGCTGCCGCCGGGCATATACGTGTATTGTATTAAAGCCGGAAACAGCGCTTATCGCGGGGCGGTTGTACTGGTGCGATGAAAAAATACCATTTGCAATACAACCTGGTCATTTTGGTGTGCGCGCTGTCGGCCGTCGGCGGCATGCAGCTCAGCGCCTGGCCGGCCTTTGAACTGGAGCGGCCGGGTGCCCGGCCGGCCAGCATGGGCGGGGCCTTTTGTGCGGTGGCCGATGATGCCGATGCCATGATGTACAATCCCGCAGGTTTGGGCAAAACGGACGCATCGGTCCTGTCTTTCAATTATATCCGGCTTTTAACCGGACTCAACGACGGTTCCCTGGCAGACAGCCGCCTGGCTTTCATGCAACCGATTGAAAGCGTGGGAACCTTCGGCGGGGTCTGGTATCAGCGCAATCTGGCAAACCTGTACCAGGAAAATATTTTTAAATTAAGCTGCGGCCTGGGTTTGGATGAAGCCGGGAAATATTATGCCGGCACATCCGTCAGTCTTTTCCAGCAAAACTTCCTGGACGAAACAGCCCAGGCAGTGAATCCTTTTTTTGCCCGGGAAGGGACATCACAACTGGGATTTGCCATTGACCTGGGCGGTTTGGCGTATATCAGCGATGGATTATGCGCAGGAGTGGCGCTGGCAAATATCAACCAACCCAATATGGCCCTGGACGACAGCAGCGCGGTTGTGCCCCTGAAAATACGCCTCGGCGGAGCCTACCAGCATGCCCCCTTTTTAGGGACAGCGGAGGTTTTGTTCTATGAGGACCATTACCGGTTTGCCGCCGGCGGCGAAGCCTGGTGGTTTAAAAACATCGTGGCAACCCGGGCGGGGATCGGCATGGGCGATAAAGGACTGCTTGAAATAAGCGCCGGCTTATCCCTGCGCCTGCAACAAAATTCCTGGGCCGGCCAGATTGATTATGCGTTTGTGAATCCTTTGGGTGATTTTGCAGGGGTCGGCGGCACCCATCAGTTCAATCTGACGCTTATCCTTGGCGCGGAGTTTGTCCCGGTGGAAGTGCAGGAAGCCAGGGAAAAAATCGCAGCCGGCGAGCGGGCCCTGCAGGCGGGACAACGGGAGCAGGCGTTGGAAGCCTGGGATGAAGCCGCGGAGGTTTTGGGGGATGACGAACAGCTGGTCATGCGCATCAGTGCGCTGCGCAAGGAGGTCCACCGCATCCGGGAGGCGGAGCTTCTGGTCAAACGCGGTTTGGATTTTGAAAAGGAGGGCAACCTGCTCAATGCCGCCGCCTCCTACCGCAAAGCCCTGAAAATGTGGCCGGAGGACCTGCAGGCGGCCCAATTACTTGCGGATATTGATGCCAAGATCCGCCGCATGACCGAAAAGCAGAAAAAACTCCAGGAACAAAAAGAACGGCGCATGGCGCAGTGGATTCGGCAGCAGAACCAAACGCGCGCCGAGCAGGCGGTGAAAAAAGCCGAACAAGCCCTGGAACAGATCCGGGCCAACGCCGGTGTGGCCAAAGCTTTTCCGAAAGATATCAGGGAATTTGAGGAACAGTTGGCGGAAAGCAGGCGCGCCCTGGCCAAAGATGAATATGATGAGGCGATCCTGGTGGGGCAGTCTATTGTCAAAGAAACAGGCAAATTGGAACAGCGTCTGCGCAGGGTGGAGGCGGCGAAACGGAGGAAAGCCAGCAGGACACCGGCAACCGCTCCGCCGGTCACGGCGGCACCGGCGGTTGTGGCCAAACCGGCGGTCTTGGCGGGGAGCGCAGAAGCCAAACCTGACGCCGAGGCGGAAAAAATGCGCAAGCGTGCGCGCGGGGCTTACGGCCGGGCGGTCAAGCTGATGCTGGATATTGGCAAAGCAAAGGGCAATAAATATTTTCCCGGCCGGATGAAGGAATCCAGAAAGGCGCTGGCCAAACTCAAGGCATTGTTGAATGAGGAAAAATACACGGAGACTATTTCGGCCGCGGAAAAATTGTATCCCAAACTGGAAAAACTGAAGCAGGATTGCGAAGCCGAAGAAAAAGCGCGCCAGCTCATGCCCACCAACTGGTGATTCCGCCGTTGCGGTTGATTTCATCGGCGCACAATCCCGCTGCTGTCCAGATACGCAAACCGGCATTTTTTAAGAAAAGGGAATTATCGTATCTCGACCAGCAAAAGAATGCGGTCTTCGTCCGCATCCAGCTCCGGGAAAGGATCGCCTTCACCCAGGGCATTGACATTGATTTGGCGGATTTTTTCATTCACGATCAGGTGTCTTAATACGCTGTTGGCGCGGGCCCTGGACAGGGTTTTTAAAATGGGTATCATTTTCTTGAACAAAACCGGTCCGCGCATGTACCCCTTGACCACCAAAGTGCCGTCGGGATTTTCATTCAGTTTTGCCGCCAATTGTTTGAGCACGGGCAGGGAATCCGGTTTGATCAAATCCTTGGCAAAATAAAATTCTATTTTGGGGGCATAGACGATTTTATTGCCGCTTTCCTGCTCGG
>JAFGIQ010000289.1 GCA_016929575.1 candidate division FCPU426 bacterium | reverse complement strand
GGCGCCCCCCTGCGCCGCATGCCGCCGCTCATGGGAACTGTCGGGGTGGCTGTCAGCACCGGCCAATACTGGGTGGAGTATTACAGCACCCTGGCCCGGAAACAGGACCGGCTTTCCGGCGGCGATTTGACCGATGCGCGCATTCCCGCCGGCGGCACACCCGGATATGTCACTTTCAACCTCAAAGGCGGGGTGTATTTCTCCCCGGACAGCACGCTTGCCATCACCCTGGAGAACCTCTCGGATGAGGATTACAAAACCCACGGATCCGGCATCTACGCCCCGGGCACCAATGTGGTTGTGACCTACCAGCACAGCCTGGATATTCTTTAGACATAAAAACGGGGATGGCGCCCGGCATCCCTTGGAGCAGCCGCCGATTTATTATCTACATAAAAATCCGCACTGCCGATACTAAATGCAGTCTGCGATTCCACGGCGATGTATACCAGAGGGGCTGTCATGCTTGATGCATCCACTGTCACGATTATTGACCGCGTGATTCAGGCGGCCAAAAACATCCATCTGCTCCTCGGCCCGCGCTGCGAGATCAAGCAGTACTGTTCCCAGCTGGTTTCCCAGCTGAAACACGACGGACTGCAGGTGCTCCCGTTGGATCCGCCTTCCATCTATGAACGTCTGGAAACCATCCAGAATGCGCCGGTTCCCACCCTGGTGGTGGAAAAAACCCTGGCTGTGGAAATTGTGACCAAAGACCGGGTTTTGCCCCACGACATGCTCATCCTGCAGCAGTTTTTGGAAATGCGCCCGCATTTGCTGGCCTTGATCATTAATTTCGGCGTCCCGGATATTCAGAAAGGCATTTTTTTGGTGGAAAGGGATTCTGCCACCAACTGAAAAGACCGCCGGCCTCGCTCCGCCCCGGCTATCCGTCCAGCTGGTGCAGCATTTTATAAATGCAGGTGTTCTGCACCACCCTGCATCCGGCGGACAGCGCCTGGCGGGCCGCTGTTTCGTGCGCAACACCTTCCTGCATCCAAATCACTTTGCAGCCGATTTTCAGCGCCTGCTCTACGATGCCGGGCACGGCGTCAGGCTGCCGGAAAATATTCACCATATCCACGGCTTTTCCATAGGCGGCAAGGGAAGGGTATGCCTTTTGTCCCAGGATTTCATCAACTCCCGGCCGGATGGGAATGACCTGATACCCGCGGTCAAGAAGATGTTTGGCAATCCAGTGGGACGGCCGGTCAGGACGGGGCGACAAGCCGACCACAGCGATGGTTTTAACTCCGGCTAAAGCAGCCGCGGCCTCCCCGGGAGCTGCCGGCAGCGAACAGGCCTGTTCCGTCATTATTCCGCTGCTTCTACAGGTGCGGCCGAACCGCTTTTTTGCAAGGCTTGAATGTCATTCTCGAAAATATTTTTGGCACGGTACCCTACATAGGAACGCGCCACCCGGCCTTGCTGGTCTATAACCAGCGTATGCGGAATACCGCGCAGTCCGACGTGATTGGCTATTTGTTCACTGCCCCAAAAAACATCATAATTAATTTTCATTTCCTTGGCAAAAGCCTTTACCTTGTCGGCGCTGGTTTGGTCATACGACAAGCCCACCACCGCCACTGTGTCCGCATGCTCTTTTTGCAATTCCACAAAATGCGGTATTTCCATGCGGCAAGGCGGACACCAGGTCGCGAATAAATCCAGGATCAGGATCTTCCCGCGGTAGTCTTTCAGGTTTTTTTCTTCTCCATCCAGGGTTTTCACTGTAAAATCCGGAAACACATCCGCTGCCAGCGCTGCTGTTTCCGCCTGGCTTGCTTGTCCTCCGGTTTTGGCATTGGAGGCCGTTCCCTGACAGCCAAGCAGCACTCCTGCCAGTATAATCACACTGAGGGAAAATAACCTTCTCATAGCAATCCTCTCCTTCCTTTTACGAACAACGGTGTTTGCCATCCATACCATGACCTATGCGCTGCTGCCCAGGAAGCCTCCCAATACTCCTCCATAAAGCGCCGCATAGAATGGAGAATTCCAGATCGGACAGGCTCCGGTTGGGCATCCGACCAGGCGGTGCACTGCATATCCTGCCGCTGCGCCCAATACGATTCCGATGATTATTTTCATGATGCCGGCCATCTTCCTCCTCTTTTCTAGGCGCCGGCCAAGGCTGCGTCCACTTCTTTAAGCAGCAGGGGCTTTGGCCGCAAGCCAATCCAGCTAGCTATCATCTTGCCGTTTTTGTACAAAACCAACATGGGGATGCTCATGACGTTGAATCGCTGCGCCAGGTCCTGGGCCTCGTCCACGTTGACTTTAACCACTTTGATGTCGCCCCTTTCTTTTGCGATTTCCTCCAGGATGGGGGCGATCATTTTACAGGGTCCGCACCAATCGGCGTAAAAATCTATCAGCACCGCCTGCGGAGCCTGCTCTACTTCCTGGCTGAAAGTCTGGGAATTTACCACATCTGCCATTGTTCCTCCTCCTTCTTCTTCTCAATCGGTTTAGGGACGTGCCACGCCAAACAGGGAGCACACGCTTTGCAGCATTTTTATCACTCGCGGGTCCTGCACCTGGTAGCATATCTGCTTGCCGCGCCGGATGGCGGTCAGCAGGCCCAGGGCGCGCATTTTTTTCAGGTGCTGGGAGGCCAGGGGCTGGCTGATATGCAGCTGCCGCCACACCTTATTGACATTGCATTCGTGGCGGCACAATCCCAGCAGCATTTGCAGGCGCAGCGGATGGGCCATGGCCCTTAATATTTTGGCCATTTGCGCATAATTGTTCTTGTTCCTAATGGCGCTGTTTATCATGGCAATATATTATGTATTCCTTATATAATTGTCAAGTAATATTTTAGCCGCGGAGTGATAAACAGCATGGGCACCGGGGCGGCCCGCCCTGGCAGGAAAGCCGTTTTTTGCGTTCCCTTTATGCGGCGGATATCCCGTTCCGATGCCTGACGATCTGTCCCTCAATCATATAGATCACGTCTTCGGCAATATTGGTGGTGTAATCCGCGATCCGCTCCAAATACCTGGAAACGGACAAATAGCGCAGCAGGATTGGCAGGCACTGTGGTTGCCCCTGGACCGCCTTATAGATCAAGGCGTACATTTCCCGGTTCATATTGTCAATTTCATCATCGCTAATTAAAACTTCCCGCGCCAAGGGCGGGGTCATGTTCACCAGCGCTTCAATGCTTTTTTGCAGCATGATCCTTACTTTTTGGGCCATGGTGTTAAAATCAAAACCAACCGCCATCTGTTCGCAGCGCGCCAATTCCGCCGCCTGCTCGGAAATATTCACCGCCAAATCGCCTATACGCTCCAGATCATTGTTCATCTTGAGCACGGCCACGACATAACGCAGATCAATGGCCACCGGCTGGTGGAGCGCCAGTATCTTCAGGCACTCTTCCTCAACCTCCACCTCCATGTGATCAATGGTTTTGTCGTCGGCAATCACACTGTCCGCCAGGGAGGCGTTCCGTTCCTGCACGGCGGCGACCGCTTTTTGAAACCGATCCTCCACGACGGCGCATAATTGCAGAATCATTTTTTTCAGCCGCGTGATTTCCTTGCTTAAATGTACGGTCATTTTTCCTCCTCGGTCATCATCCAAACCGGCCGGTAATGTAGTCTTCCGTATGCTTCTGAGCGGGTTTGGTAAACATGTTTTTGGTGTCGCCAAATTCAATCAGCCGGCCTTCGTAGAAAAAGGCGGTAAAATCCGATACGCGGGCCGCCTGCTGCATATTATGCGTCACAATGACAATAGTATAATCTTTTTTCAACTCCTCCATCAAGTCCTCGATCTTGGCCGTGGCCCTCGGATCAAGGGCTGATGCCGGTTCATCCATCAACAATATTTCCGGATTAACCGCCAGCGCGCGCGCTATGCACAGGCGCTGCTGCTGCCCGCCGGAAATCATGAGGGCGCTGTCGTGCAGGCGGTCTTTCACTTCGTCCCAGATCGCGGCCCTGACCAGGCTGGCTTCCACAATTTCCGCCAATGTTCTGCGGTCATGCAGGCCGTGAATGCGCGGCCCGTAGGCCACATTGTCAAAAATTGTCTTGGGAAACGGATTTGACTTTTGAAACACCATTCCCACTTTTTTTCTGAGGGCCACCACATCCGTGCCGTTTTGATAGATATTTTGGCCGTCGATTAAAATGGTGCCTTCCAACCGCGTGTTGTCAATAATGTCATTCATGCGGTTTAGGGAGCGCAAAAAAGTGGATTTGCCGCAGCCCGAAGGGCCGATAAGCGCCGTGACTAGCCTTGGCGGAATCTTCATGTGAATGTCAAAAAGGACCTGGTGCGCAGCGTAATAAAAGTTAACGTCCTGCACGCTGATTTTGCTTTCCGCATCCATACCCGCAACCTCTTTTCCCGAACCGGCTTTCCCTTCCCGGTTCATCAGGCGCGATCCTTTCCGATTTTTATTCATACGCTTTCCTCCGCGCCCGTTGGCAAGACAACGGCGCCGTGGCGCCTCTTTACCATCTGTACTTTTTACGGAAATAGATCCGCAGCAAAATCGCCCCCAAATTCAGCCCCAGTACCAGGATTAAAAGGGTCAGGGCGGTGCCATACTGCAGGGGCCGCACGGTTTTCATTTCCGGGTGCTGGGTGGCCAGAATATAAAGATGGTAGGGCAGGGCCATGCACTGGTCGAATATCGAGTCTGGC
>JAFGIQ010000288.1 GCA_016929575.1 candidate division FCPU426 bacterium | reverse complement strand
CTTCGCCAAAGGTATAGGCGCAATTGGCATAGGCGGATAGGTTTTGGGTGAAATAATACGTGGCGGCGAGTTCGGCTCCCAGGATGCGGGCGCGGTCGAGATTTTGGCGCTGGTATTTTTGCTCGCCCTCCACCATGATCGTGCCGCGGTTGATCAGGTCCGTATAGTCCGAGACATAGGCGCACACGGAGGCGTGCCAGCGGGCGAACCCGACTTTGCAGCCCAGTTCGTAATTGAGGACTTTTTCAGACTGCAGGTTTGGGTTCGGGATTTCGGTGGCAAAATCCACTTTGCCGAAAAAATCCTCCATATTGGGCGCGCGGAAGCCTTGTGCCACATCGGCCGTGAGGCTGATGGCGTTGGAAAGGCTGAATACGGTTCCGATGCTGCCCGAAAAGTTTTCCGTATCCAGGGTGAGGCGGATGGCGTCTCCGGTATCCGGGTCCGGAAGATTGCCCTCGGCTGTGGTGCGGCTGTAGCGCACGCCGGCGAGGAAGGACAGGTTGTGAAGGAGGCGGATTTTGTCTTGCAGGTAGCACCCCAGCAAACCGTAGGCGGCATGGTCCGGGAAAGCGCTCTTTATTTTGCTGACAGCGCCGGTTGCCCAGTCGTATTGATGCTTGGAACTGGAGATAAGGTCGCGGTAGTACTCCGCGCCATAGCTGAGCATATTGCTTTGACCAATAGCCGTGGTCAGGTGCAAAAAGGCGCCCAGGGTGTCTGCGCCATTGCGTTCCCGCGTCTCATTGTTCGGCGCCAGGGGATTGGCCACAACTTCCTCGCCTTCTTGTTGCCGGCCGTATGAGAGGTTGATGCGCAGGGTCTCCAGCAGCGGCAGCGGTTTTTGGGCGCGGAATTCCGCGTAGGTGAGACTCCGTTCCTGGGGTTCATAATTATACTTGTATTTGCCGCCCAGGGTGACTTCGCTGGTTTTGGGCACATGGTGTTGAAAGACGGTCTGCTGGGCCAGAATGATTTCCTGATCATCACTCAGTTGATAATTGATTTTGGCATCATAATCCTTTTCCGTATAGGCAGTCGGTACTTGCAGGCCGGTTTCGCGGCCGCCGCGCAGGTCGTTGAAATCCTTATAGGTGCCGCCCAGGGCGCAGCCCAGGTTGCCGGCATTGCCAGCCAGAGCCAGGCGGCCCACGCCCTGCCGGTCTGCGCTGCCAAAGCGGACATGGCCCCTGGCGTTGAGGGACAGCGGTTTGGAGAAGTCCTGCTGTTTTTTCGTAATGATATTGATGACTCCGCCCAAGGCGTCGCTGCCATAGAAAAGAGAACCGGGGCCGTGGATCACTTCAATGCGGTCGATCTGATCCGGGTCAATGGTATTGAGATACTGGTGGGGGCCATAGCGGTACAGGGAGTTGTTCAAGCGCACGCCGTCAATCAGCAGCAATATCTGCTTGCCGGTCATGCCGCGTAAAAACGGCACCCCGCCGCCGTAGTTGGTTTTTTGGATCATCAGACCGGGTTCCCGGCTGAGCAGGTCGGGGGTGAAGGAGGCCTGGGCTTGGAAAATGTCCTGGGAATCCACCACGGTGACAAACTGGGGAATATCCATGATGTTGGCTTCGGACTTGGTGGCTGTCACCACTGTCACCACGGTTTCCTCAAGCCAAAAGGTTTGCCGCGGTTTTTCAAAAAGGCGGGATTTTACGGGTGCGGACGCATCCGGAATTTCAGGAATTGCTTCCAGGACATCCGGCCCTGCCGGCGCCAGGTCATTCCCAGGGGGGGCATTGTCCGTATCCGGAGACAGGATGCTGGTGTTTTCGCCGGGAACAGCCGGGACCGCAGCTTCTTGTGCATCCATTGTATCGTCTGCAACCTCGGCCTGCTCGGCCCAGGATAAATGGGCGGGCCAAGCGATGACCAACGCAGCGCAGAAGATTACAAACCGCCTTGTGGAAATTTTCATGTTAGTAAGGTCCTTTCCATCACCTGGTAAATTGCAGTAAGTATATCAAAGTTGTATTCCTTAAGCAAATAGAATGACGTTTTTCCGCAAAAAGGCGCTTCAGCTGTATTGGCGTAATTCTGACCATGATAGCCCGGGAAGTTATATCATGGCATTCAAGGCGGCAGGAGCTCCGGCAGCAGGAAAAATGTTGCGGGATACAGGCGTATGTTTTATGCTACTTCTACCGGGTCACAGGCCGAAATGCTGGCCGGCATTTACTGTTCCTGATTCAGGCCGGTTGCCCGCACCTGGTTGACAAACCCGCAATCAAGGGAAAGGGAGCAGCTATGCCTGAAACCTTCAAATTTACCCTGGATGATGTCAAGATCAAACCCAAAGCCAGGGGCAACACCTTGCCCTGGAAAATATTGGCCTTTTTATTGTTTTTGGCCCTGCTGGGCGTGAGTTATTTGTATATCGAAAGCCGCATTCAGCGGGCGCTTCTGCTTTCCCCTGCTTCCGGCGGGGGGCAAGAAGCCGAGGTCGCGGCCATTACGCACACGGCCGATGAATTTTTATCAAGGTATTTAACCTTTTCTGCCACCCAGTTGGAGGAGCATCAAAGGTTATTGGTCCAGTTGCTGACCGCCGAGTATGCCGATGCCATTAAAACCACTTGGCAGGCGCCGGAATTGAGCCGGGCAGTAAAGGAAAGAAAGGTGGAAATTTTTGTGACCACGGATACGCCCGCCATTATCGGCGTGAATGCGGAAGGCCGGGTTTTTGTAGAGGTTGCAGGCAAAATAAAAGTGCAAAGCGCCATTACCTACATCCAACCGCTGGAAAAGAAGTTTGCCGGCACGCTGTCTTTGGTCAAGAGCGGGCAGGAGTTTAAAGTGACCAACGTGGTGTGGAAGCACACCGAATAAAGACGCCGAGGGAAAGCATGCCTGATTCTGTCAATGACCTGCTGCATCTGGCCGAAAATGCGATTTACCGGGAAAACGACCAGAAAAAAGCCCTGGAATACCTGGAAGCCGCCCTCACGATAGAAAAAAAATCACTGAAAGCTTTTTTGCTCAGGGGCGTGGCGGAATTGCGCTCCGGCCTAGCCGAGGCGGCGGGCGCCTCTTTTGCAAAAGCCCTCAGGCTGGATAAAAACAACACTGAAGCCCGCCTGAATCTGGCTGTCACCCATATTATGAACCGGGAATACCCGAAGGCCAAGGCCTTGCTGGATAAAGTCATCTCCCAGCACGCCCGGGGCGAGGCGTATGAAATTCAGGGAGACATGGCCTTGTTGCAGGGACAGTACCAAGAAGGGGCGGGCTGGTACGGCCAGGCGCTGGAAGTCAAACCCGCCGAGGCACATGTGTACTTTAAAAAAGCCGTGTGCCATTACCAGCTGGGTCAATTCAAAGATTGCTACAAATATGCGGAATTGTCTTCCGAATTGAACCCGGCTTTTGACGATGCCGGCATTTTATCCGAGACCGCAGCGGATGAACACGTGTACGGCGAACTGGGGTTTTTAGCCAAACTGATTCTGCGGCCTTTGCGGCCTTATCTGAAAAAACAATTGAAGGAGCAGATCCAAATCCACGATGAAATGCTGAAGATCCAAAAAAAAGCCGAGGAGCTCAGCGTTGATCCTTTGATGAAAATCAAAAACAGAAGTTATTTTGAGAATGTTTTTGAACAGCTTTGCGAAGCCGCCAAGCAGAAAAAAACGGGCCTCTGTCTGGTTTTTATTGATTTGGACAACATGAAAGTATTCAACGAACTTTTCGGCCATCCGGTTTTGGATAAAATACTGGGCCTGCTCGGCGAGATTTTCAACGCCTCCGTGCGGGCGCAGGATTTGGTGGCCAGATATGCAGGGGATGAATTTGTCATGGCCTTGCCCAATTGCAGCAAAAAGGGGGCCAAGCGGGTCTTGGATTCCATCCTGGCCAAAGTGGAGGAGATGAACCGGCACAAGCTGGCGCAGCTCAAGGTGGACAAGCCGATCACCTTTTCGGTGGGCATTGCCGGCGCGCCGGAAGACACAGACGATGAGCCGCGGCCGTGGTCCAACCAGTTGGTGGAAAAAGCGGACCTGGCCGCCTTGTGGGCCAAACATAACGGCAAAAACCAGTCCTGTTTCTACGAATCCAGGCGCAGAAGCGACTTCCGGCAGTTGGCAGAAGACATTACCCAGGAAAGCAAGCGCAAGGCCCTAAAAGGCGAAAGGGCCTAGGAACCCTGCGGGGTGATCGCCGGGTTCAGAATTTTTTCACCCGCACGCGGTAATCCACGTTGTATTGCATCCACTCAAACAATTTTTCTTGTTCCTCTGTGCTTTTTTCAGGCAGCAATTGATTCTGCCAGCTTTGCATGATTTCTTTGGCGCTGGTCCACAATCTGACGCGCTTGCGGGGGACAAAATCCTCCCAATTCTTGCAGGCTTTGGGCGAGGCATAGAGCAAACGGATGGTGACATTGCGGGCCAGATATTCCAGCGGCTGCAAATCGATTTGGGCGTAGGAGGATTTGCCGGATTTTCCTTTTTTAACCTTCACCCCTTCGGGAATGCCGTCGCTCACAATTAAAACCGACAAAGGGGTCAGGGTGAGATTGCGCTTTTTCACCTGCTTGGCGACGGACTGAAAAAAAGTGTTGAAATCCGTCAACCGGTTTTTTTCTCCGAACCATTGCTTTAAGCTGGCATAGATTTCATCCACGTTTTTATTCTCGAAATTGTAATGGGAGTAAAACACCTGCGGATCATCCTTGTAGTCCCCGCCGATGGAAGTGACAAACAGGGCCTTGGGGGATTTGAGGTTGCCCAGACCGTGAAGGTGGGCGTAGATATAATAGGAAAGGAATTTGAGGGAATCGTCAAATTCAGGCTTGCTTTTAAAAGAGCCGCTGATGTCGATGCCGATGAAATACGTCACCCGGCCGCGGTTGGTTTGCGGCGGTTTCAGCGAGCAGCCGGCCGCCAGCTGCACGGCCAATCCCAGCAACACGGCCAAAGCGATTTTATGCGGGCGGAAAACGGTCATCATTATTCCTCCCCTCGCGTGCGCGCGCCCTGCCTGGGCGGTGTTTTCGCGCTTTTCAGCCCCAATTTCAACAGAATAGTGTCCGGGGTCTCCATCACCTCATTGATGTTTTTAAAGGGAATCTTGAAAACCGTTTCCCCCGTCAGCAGAATGATGAAAAAATTCAAACCCACGGCGACCAGCTGCAAGACCGGCAGGATGGCGACCTCCGCCAATTCCTGGCTGTTGCGGCGGAACCATTCGATGTCGTTTTTGAAAATCTCCAAGAGTTTTTTCGCCCACAGCAGCTCAGGCTGTTTGGCGACTTGCTGCGTGTCCTCGGTGCCTTCCAGCTTTTTTCTGGCCATGATCGCCAAAAGCGAGGGGGTTCCGTAACGGCCGAATAAAAACCAGGTCATGCCCCGGATGCCCAACCAGCCGAACGTGGAAAAAAGCAGGGTGGAATAAAGGCCCATGCGGAAGGACTCGTCCGTGTGCTGGGCGATCCAGGGAGTGACCGCATCCACCAATTCGCGATAGAGGAAAAAAACTTCCAGGAACATGACGAAAAACTCCACCAACAGCATCTGGATGATCTGCTTGATTTTCCGCTGCTCAATGGATTCGGCCAAAACCTGCAGGCAGGCAAAGCTGCCGGCCACCAGCAGAAAAAGCATGACAAACAAAACCGGCGCCAGAAAGGTATGCGTCTCCAACCCCACCAGGTCGCTTAATACCTCGGAAATGGTCGGCAGCAGAATATAGGTAAAAATGGCTGATTCCAACAATGCCCAGAAGATGGTCAGCATGACCGCCAGCCAGGGAACGCCGGGTCTGAAATAACTGCTGGAGAATTGGGACCCGATGCGGAAAGGAAAGAGGATCAATTCCTTGATGAATTCAAAGACAATCCTGAAGGTCATGATGATCAGGCCGTAGAGCCATCCCAGGGAGAGAAAAATAAAGCGGAAAATACCCACCCAAAACAACCAGGTGGCTTTGAGCAGGTCCCACCAGTTGATCGCGGTGGCGGCAATAAAATGAATGCGGTTGGAGCGGAAAAGAATGGTATACACGCCAAGCATGGTGGCCCATAAACCGGCGATGAACAAACAGACGGGCAACAATAAAAACATCCTTTTTAAAAACAAATCCACCAAGGTGTGATAGGGCCAGATGGCCTGCATGAGGTAATTTTGCGTGTCAGGGATCCAGGCAATGGGAAGAATGAGCAAGCGGAATAAACCCTGCCATTCCTGCGGCAACGATGCGGCGAGTGTTTCAAACATAGGCCCTCCTGGGAACAGACGGTTTGTTAAAGCCTTTGGGCGGATGCCGGACCGGGCTTTATTTTTCTGATTGTCGACGGAACCGGAAAATAATCAACAAAAAAATACATGCTTCCGGGGAAGACCCGGCGCCATAGGGTTACGGCCAGGCGCAGATGCTGGTGCCAGGCACGGGAAAACACTTAAAAATAAGCACTATTATGATTTGCCCTGGATTGCGGCCGCAGGGAATGCATCCCTAGGCGGCAGAGTGAAAAATGACCAAAAAATGACAGCAGGGGGAGAATCACACCGTATGGCGGTTTTGCCGGAATGTCTTTCCAAGGCGGAAAGTATGGCAATATCTCGTGGCTGGACTAAAGGCAAACACACTGCGGGCAGGCATTGATGTTGCAGGGCGGTCAATCCTTTTGCATAATCAGATGCAGCGATTCGTTGAAAAAACCTTCATGCCGCTGCGGGCAAATCTGCATCAGCAGGGATTTATACCTGCGGGCCACACGCGATTGCCGGAGCGCATACCGCATTCCCTGAAAGGAGGACAGGCTGCTGATGACTTTGGGTTCCCCCGCCGGCTTGAGGGCCAGGTCGAATTCATGAAAGCTAACACCCCGGCCACGGCGCAGAAAATGATTCAGGGAGGCCGGGGTGTCTTCCTGATATAACTCGCGGAAATTTTCCCTCGGGCTGAAACGCGCATACTGAAAGGCGAGCGGATCTGGCAGCCAATGAAAAAAAGGCAGCCGGGCGGTGTGCTGGTCGTCATACCAGAGGCGGTTGGGGGTGTCGACCACTGCCAATAATCCTCCGCCAGGCAGGAGGCCCCAGGCTGACTGCAGCGAATGCAGCCGCTCCTCGACGGTCATATGCTCAAGACAGGCAAAAAAAATGATCCAGTCGAATTCGCCGGAAGAAAAAACGCCGCCGATTTCCCGGGCATTTAAATACTGCAGCTCGGCTGTCACGCCGTAGAGCCGGCAACGGTCTTTGGCCACGATCAAGGCGCCTTCATCCACGTCAATACCCGTCACTTTGGTCCCTTGTTCGGCCAGGACGACGGTTGCCGAACCGGTGCCGCAACCGATTTCCAGGATCCGTTTCCCATGCAAGGAACAGGCCTGGTCCAGCCAGGGGACAATCATGCGCCGGTAATATTCCAGGCGCCCGCACACATGGGTCTCCAGGTCCTGGGCATAGGCCGCGGGAGAAAAACGACCTTGGCTGCGCCAGCCGGTATGATAATTTTTCCTGATGGATTGTTCCAGGGCCAGCAATCCCTCCTGGCCGATGCGCCGGTGCCTCCGGGCCAAATGTGAAGGCAGTGGGAAAAGGCATTTTTGCGCCCAGCGCCTGATGGGTTTGGGAATCCGTTCTTTGAACATCAATATCCTTTCCGGCATATCAATGGCAGCAGAGTTTTCTTTTTCAATATTATATACAATTGTAATGCAGATACATACGGGAACCTTAAAAAAATATAAAGAGCGTCTGCCGTCTGCCAAGCAGGCGCTCTGGCGGCAGCCATGACTGTAAATGTAAATAAAAATCGGGGACAATAATCTTTGTGCAGTGAATGCAATCCGGCGCTGTCAGCCGCCGAGCGAAGCGGATGAAAAGGAGGTGTAGCTGCTATGCGGTGTAGTATCGCCAACCCCAGGCGTCAGGGACTGAAACATCGACTTCCACGCGCGGGTTTTTTACCTGGAGTAATTCGAGGATGCCGGCAATGAAGCCGCGCACTTCTTCGCGCTGTTCGGGTGTCAACTCGGGGAAATTGCGCACCCGGATGACTCCCTGGCCAGGCCCCAATGATTGATGTGAAGCATCGCCTTTTTTATAAAACGTCCGCCAGAGAACCGCCAGGGCTTTGAGCACGAAAGGCAGGGAGGGAATTCGCAAAAAGGCTTTATAGAGGCCCTGGAAGCTGTGTTTGGCGATCAGTTTGGACATGTCATACAATTTTTCAGGATTTTGCGGGAAAAAGAGGCGGGCGCCGGCCAGAATGATCTCACTCTCTTTTTCCATGGGCACCCAGCCTGAAGCCATGGCGGATTCGTAAATGATGCGCGCCGGCGGCGAAAGGGATTGTACCAGGGCTTGTTCCTGGTCTGGTTTGGTTTTTTGAATAAGCTTTTTTAATACAACAATCGTGCTGCCTTTGGTTTCCATGTGCAGGCCTCTTTGCCAATCACTCCTGGCATCCAATGAAAAAAACGCCGGAGAGCAATAACAAATCTCAACTCTTGGAATCATGCCCCTGTACATGACCGGGCCGCCTGTTTGTTAAACAGGCATACGTATAGTATCGTCGGGAAAAGTATGAAATAAAGGACAGCAGGCCGTGCAGGCGCAGATGTTGTCAATTTAAAATATGCCAAGGGTTTTTATCCCCGCTGGTAATCATTCCTGTTTATGGATCATTGCTCTCTAAATTACGCGAATACAGCCGGAGGCGTCCTATTTCTTCCTAACAATCCATCCGGTCAGGGCTGGCGGAGATATCTTTTTGCCAAGGTGGGGCGGGAACGCGTGCACGAACCGCAAGGATTGAGCACGCCCGCCAAAATGGTTGCAGCAGTAGACTTTTTTTTTCCGCTGCCACCTTGGCAAAAAGATATCTCCGCCAGCCTGGTTGCCTGCCGGCGCCAATTTTTCAATAGTTATCGTGTCTTTCTCAATCCCAATTTGGACACGTGTGTTTATGGATGTAAAAAAACAATATTTTATGCACTGGAAAGCATAAAAGGCAGGATATAAAGCCATTTTTAGCCAGGGTTTTTCAATTGCATATTTTTTTTATTGCTTTAGCCATCTTGGAAAGCGCATAATAAAATAAGATTATAGTATGAAACCTTATGAAAAACTGATTGCAAACGGATGTTTGGGCCGGGCATTCGCCGGACAGCCGCCATGGGGTGGGCGGCCGCCGTCTCATCCCCATCCCAAACATCCATTCAGGCGGATGGCTAAAAAATATTTTTCAGAGATCTCAGTGTTTAAATCTTCTCTGGCAGGCAAAGCGAGGGCCGGGGATTGAAAAAAGCGAGCATGGATATTTCTTATTGGGGTTGGAGGAAAGCCGCGTGAAATTCCGCTTTTGTCTTGCCGTTATTTTCCTGCTGCAGTCTGGGTGGGCCGGGTTGTGTTATGGGGACTGGTTGCAGCTCGGGTCGCATCTCAATCTGGATGCGAATGAAAGCGCCCAGACGCCTTCTTTGTCCGTCTGGAACGGGACGCCGTATGTGGCCTGGTTCGAGCCCATGCTGACACTCAGCGAGCGGGTGTATGTCAAACACTGGAACGGCAATGCCTGGGTGCCGGATAATGGCGCTCTGAATTGGGTGAGCGGATATTTTGCCTCGGATCCAACCATTGCTCATGATGCATCAGGCGTGCCTTATGCCACCTGGCACGAATGGTCGGGATTGGCAGGCGGAAAATCGCATGCGTATAGCAAGCACTATAATGGCGCAGCATGGATGCAAAACGGCGACTCACTGATGATCGGGGGCTACCCCTGGAGCGGGTGCGGCCCCCCGAAGATATGCGTTGCCGGCACCACGCCGTATGTGGCCTGGCGGGAACCCACAGATTTTGATAAAATATTCGTCAAGCATTATAATGGCGCGGAGTGGATT
>JAFGIQ010000287.1 GCA_016929575.1 candidate division FCPU426 bacterium | reverse complement strand
CGGGAACGCGTGCACGAACCGCAGGGATTGAGCAGGTCCGCCAAAAAGGTTGCAGCCGTGGACTTTTCTTTTCCGCTGCCACCTTGGTAAAAAGACATCTCCGGCAGCCCGAGTGCTGACTGGCGCCAATTGATCAATAGTTTTGGTATCTTTCTCAATCCTAATTTGGACACTTGTGATCATTCTCCTTTAATAAAAATTCCTGTTTTTAGCCATGCTGCTGTTTTGAACCATTTCAAAAGCTGTGCTGATAGCAGCCGTCATGGATCCTGGGTTTGCCCTTCGCTTGCCGGCAATATCAAATCCTGTGCCATGATCCGGAGATGTGCGAATAATCGGCAGGCCGACCGTCACATTTACTCCTTGATGAAGGGAGAGCATTTTAAAGGGAATTAATCCTTGATCGTGGTACATGCATATGACCAAATCATACTTGCCTTTGGCAGCATCCACAAACAAGGTGTCTGGCGAGTATGGTCCGCTAAAATGTACATCTCTTCTTTTGGATAATTCGGCAAGCGCGGGAATTATTTCCCTCTGTTCTTCTTTTCCTAGAATTCCTCCTTCGCCGGCATGCGGATTTAATCCTGCAACAGCAATATGGGGATGCTTTATTCGGAAATATTTTTTACAAGCCATTTCTCCTGTTATTCCTACTTGGATAACCTTTTCTTTTTTTATTGATTTTGGCACCGCGGAAAGTGGTTGATGTATGGTTAAAAGAATGAGTTTAAATGCACCGCCTACAAACATCATAGAATATCCTTTTGTTTTAGTCATTATTCCAAGCAATTCAGTATGTCCGGCATGTGTTACACCTATTGAGTTCCATGCTTCCTTGCAAATTGGTGCTGTAACGAGCGCATTTATTCTACCATCAAGGGCAAGTTTTACACCTTTTTCCACAGCTTGAAAAGAAGATATAGCTGTTTTTCTATTCCACCCACCTTTTTTGGTTATTCCCTTGAGAGTATCGCTAACAATTAGTTGTATATTTTTATTTAAAAGTGTTCCGCAGATGGGACACTCTACTCTTTTAATACTTATTTTTAAACCGTTTTCCAAAATTGCCCTTTTAAAAACATCCTCATTGCCTATCAATACTGGTTGGATTTTATTAATAATATCCCTATTTTGTAATGATTTCACAATAATCTCCGGACCAATGCCTGCTGGATCACCCATAGTTATTCCTATAATTGGCTTATTTTTAAACATTTTATTCATCCCCCCTATGATGGGTGCTTTTTGTACTTCGGATTGGCATAACAATAAACACAACCATTTTCACATGATAATCCATAAGAACCTATGTCTATTGATTTACTGCAGCCACATTCTTTTCTTTGACCAGTATCTTTATTTAATGATGATTTTAGTCTTTGTGGATGCAAATCTGATAATAATTGTGCATCAATACATTTTGCCTTTGATATTCCATAGGGAATAACTTCTGGTGTACAACAGGATGATATTTTTAATCCGTATTTATTGGTTTTTTCAAGAAGATCCTCAGCAATTTCCTTTATCTTCTTTTCCGAGGGAATTATTTTTTTAATTCCGTAATACTCCGCCCTCTTTATTGATTTTGAATACCAATGACATAATGATATGGTTACAGTCTTTATACCGGCATATGATGCGGATTTGGCAATAGCCTCAAAATACTTCGTATTGTCAACAGCCTTTTCTTCAATTTGGCAATAAACCAGGGGATCAAATCTCCAATTTATTCTCATGGGATTATTGGCTATTTTCACCAGCTTCTCAAATTGCAAAATTGCTTCTTGGTAAGTTAAAATCCCCGGTTCAATAATTGTGCCGCCAAAACCAGTAATTGTGAAATGAAAATAGACCTGTTTGTACTCCTGTATTTTATCCAAAATACTGTCTTTATTGTTCAGTACCCGTGTAAAATCCTTGGACCACAAAACCAGGGTATGGACTGCCTCGGGAAGGATGGAGACCTTTCTTTCATTCTGATTGAAGGGATTTCGTACTGAAACCCAGCCTTGCCGCATCCAGGCGGACAACTCTTTGGTAAAAAGCCGGGGAAGGTCCGTCCGCCGTGAGGCTGATATGATGTGAAGCATGTTTTCCTATTGGGCCATTTGATTCGTCAGTGTATAAATAGACCGGTCGATACGCTTGCGTTTGGTTGCCACCCGCTGTAATGGTACTGTGACAATTTGCCCTTTCATTATCCCGGCCAAATGTGATTTATATCCAGCCATGATGTTTCGTACGGCTGCATTGCCCAGTCTGGCCGCCAATAAACGGCTGTGCGCTGTGGGACTCCCCCCCCTTTGAATGTATCCCAGCACTGAAAGCCTGACCCGCAAACGGGTGATTTTCTTTATCTGCTGAACAATTTGTTGCGAAGCTCCGGCCCCCTCGGCCATGATGATGATAGAGGAGAATTTTCCGCGTTTATGCCCGCGCATCAGGGTCCAGCACACCTGCTGGAGGTGATAGGGTATTTCAGGCACCAATACCGCCTCTGCGCCGCAACCCAGGGCAACTTCCAGGGCGATGAAACCATTATGCCGCCCCATGACCTCAACCACAAAGATCCTTTCGTGGGAGGTGGCGGTATCCCTGATCTTGTCAACAGCCTCCACGGCTGTGTTGACCGCAGTGTCAAAACCAACCGTATCTTCTGTTCCATACACGTCGTTGTCGATGGAAGCAGGAACCACCGCCACCGGCAAACCCATCTCCCGGTGGATCACATTGGCTGCCGTGGCACTGCCATTGCCGCCAATGACAACCAGGGCGTCCAAGCCCGCCGCCATGATGTTTTTATAAGCCCTTTCCCGGTATTGCTTGGCTTTAAACTCGGGGCAGCGGACCGTGCGCAGGATGGTCCCGCCGCGGTTAATGATGCCTCCCACCGTGCGGCTGTGATGGGGCTCAAAATCGGATTCAATCAGCCCCCAGTACCCGCGCCGGATACCGATCACTTTACATTTCCGATCTGTCGCACTGCGAACCACAGCCCTGATGGCCGCATTCATTCCCGGGGCGTCGCCGCCGGAAGTCAATACCCCTATTGTTTTTATCATCCGCATGTTCCCGTCCTCCTGCCTTGGTGTATGAATTATATACCCGGCGTGCCCCGGTGAAAATGAAATTTTTAACAGCCGTGCACATCCTTATCCACCGCCGCCTGTATATGACGGCCCGTGTTTCGAGATTATTCGTGGCCTTTTCCACCTATGCCTAAAATGATTGTTCCGGGGCTTAAAGCCCGGGGATTTCTTATAAGGCTGTCAGGGGGGCAATCGGCGGCAACCGGCGATATGCGCAGAGGTGCGAGGACGGCCACTCTGTGTGGCATGCGTATTTGTGCAAACTGCAGGGCATGATGCCTACTTGTCAGAAACAGCGGAAGTCATGATCGGGGCAAATTGGTAAGACACGGCGATACGATGGGTCGTTCCCAGGAATCCATAGGGCACAAAAGCATAGTCGAGACTGAAATTCTGATATTTCACTCCCATGCCGGCGGTCACGCCGGCAATGGCATTGGTTCCATATCCTGAATAAAGCTCGGCATTGTCTATCTTGCCTTGATAAACATATCCCGCGCGCAAAGCCAGGGTCTGTTCGTAAAAGTACTCGGCGCCAAAGGCGACTTTTCCATTTTGTTCGAGAAGTTGGTTGTAATCCAAGGTCAATTGAATGTCTGACCGCGCCATCCATCCTAAACCGATTTTAAAATTAATGGGCATGCGGAAATATTCTTCATCCACTTTGGTGGCCGGGCCCAGATTCTGAATAACAGCACCCAAGGTGATCCCCGGCCAGGGCATTTGGTAGAGAAAACCCAGGTCGCAAGCCCAGCCGAAGCTTGCATTGGCGTCTATGGTCTCGGAAAACAGCAGTATATTCGCACCGATAAAAAGATTTTGGCCAAAAGCCAAGCTATAGCCGCCGGTGAAGCCGATATCGGAAGCCGAAAACCTCCCGCGTTCGGGGTCATCCGGCGTATCTCCTTCTTCAGACCGTATAATGTCGCCGCTGTTGAGGTAGACCAAGGATGCACCGGCCACGCCGGTAGCCAGGGGCATGGCCCCGGCCAGATGGTCAAAAAAGATGTTTTCCAGCCAAAAAACATGCATGGCGGTTATTTCAGGGCAGGACAACCTTGCCAAACCGGCCGGATTCCAGTAAAGGGCGGATACATCGTTGGCCACAGCAACATAGGCCTCGCCCATGGCCACTGCCCGGGGACCCACCCCGATCTTTAAAAAACTCGCCGCCGTGGTTCCCTTGCCGGAAAGAGCAAAACTTGGGACTGGAAAAAACAAGCAGATGGCAATGATAGCCGTGAGCCGCCGCACTGTCAGACTCCCTTCCCCACCCTGTGAATGTATCTTATCATTGTCGCCATATGGCGTCAATCACTCCCTGTTGGGCCAATGCCCTGGCTCCCCCCCCCTTGGTAAAACCCTCGGGCAATAGCTGGAAATGAAT
>JAFGIQ010000026.1 GCA_016929575.1 candidate division FCPU426 bacterium | reverse complement strand
GCGGGAACGCGTGCACGAACCGCAGGGATTGAGCACATCCGCCAAAACGGTTGCAGCCGTGGACTTTTCTTTTCCGCTGCCACCTTGTCAAAAAGATATCTCCGGCAGCCTGGTTGCCTGCCGGCGCCCATATATGAATAGTTACCGCGCCTTTCCAAATCCTCATTTGGACACCTGCAACGCAGGTTTATTTTTGAGTATATCACACTCTTGTCCAAATTAAATCAAAACCCTGTTTTTTCTACCCGCAGCGCGGCTTTGATCAAGGCAGGTACGGCCGCCACGATGTCCGAGGATAAGCGCTTGCTTCCTGCCCATGCAAACCGTAGAATATAAAACAATCCGGAGGCAATACATTGGGCGCCGGTGCCTGGCGTTAGTACTTATAGAGCATGGCCGACGATATTTGGTGTTGGCTTGGGATGGGCCAAATTCCGGACGTCCGTGCACGCATTGCTGCCCCACGTTGGCAACAAGACATCTCCCGCCGAACACGTGCAACTTGAAAAGCGGCGATGGCGCCTGAATACAAAGGCGCGGCAGGGTGGATGATGATGGTAAACCGCAGAATGGTTACGAGGGTGGTGTTATCAGCCGGGCTGATCCTGGGCCTGGGCCTTGCAATCCAGGCCCAGGATCAGGCGGCCCCTCATATTTCCAGTGCTTCCCTGGGCAGGAGTGGGGGCGAAGCCTTGCTGGAGGCGCGGTTGCCTGGCTGGGACGAGGTTGAAAGCATGCGGCTGGAGGTGGAGGAAGCCCGGCGCCTGGCCAGTAATTTTTCCCTGAAAGAGGAGTTCAGCCCTGAAGGCAGAACCACCAGACGCGAACGCGTGGACGGGACCCGCGAAACCATCACCTATGACGATGCGCACGGGCGGGTGTCCGTCTGGGTGTTAAGCCCGGACGGAAAATTTCAGGCCGAAAGGCTCTATCAGCACAACCGCCTGCGTGCGGTCCTGCATGCCGACGGTTCTTTAAAAACCCTGCAATATATAGGCCCCCTGTCCAGGGAAAAATCCGCCGACAGCAGCCAGGCCGCCACGCCGGCTTTATACCTGATGATGTCAACAGCGACCCAGGCCAGGATCCTGCAGTACAACCCGGACGGCAGGCTGATCAGCGGTTTCCTGCCGGAAGGAACACCGATCATGCGGCAGACTTCATCCTATGCCGATGAGTTGAAAAACATCATCCCCCCGGATGAACTGTATTTTAGGGCACTGCCTGAGAAAGCGGGGAAATGAAGCGTGGCCAGAATGGTTGCAAGCGGCAGCAGGCGCACGAGGCACGGCTGGATCACGGCCGCCCTCCTGGCAGGCGGGATAGCCGGCTGCAGCATGCTGGTTTCTGCGGCCGCCGGTAAATCCGCGGATCCGCGCACCCTGGCCGAACAAATCCACAACCATCTTCTGGACCGGTACCAGGTGGAAAAATACTCGTTTGAGCAGTCAGGCGGAGGATTTCTCTTTGTCTTTACCCTTACAGACGGCAGTGTCCTGACGTATGACCACCAGGGACACATTGTGCGGCGGCTGCATCCGGACGGCAGCGAGACGCATTTTGCCAACGGCTATCCGGCCAAGACGCTTTCGCCCCAGGGCCAGCTGTTGTCTTCTACGGAGTATTCCTGGACACCTGCGGGCCGCGTGAAAAGTTCGGTGACCACCAAGGGCGAGACCACCATTGCCAATTTTTTTGATGACCAGGGCGACGTTTTTTACGAGACCGTGCATACCCCCGAGGGACTCTTTTTCCGTTATGGATACTCCTGGTCGGACGACCGCCGGTTCTACAATTACTTTGAAACGCGGTCCAAAGACGGGATCACGGATTATTTCAGTGTGGCGCTTGATACAGGCCTGCTGCGCGAGCAATGGCGTGTAACCGGCGGCCTGGCGCGCCGGTGGGACGCCATGTATGAAGTCTTTATGGATTTGCTGCTGGATCGGATCAGGGGGGATTATACGGACCGGTCGCAGTTAAAAAAGGACAGCCAGGGACGGACGCGCGGGGATGTTTTGCTCGCCCTTTTGCAGCCGCAGGCCGTCTATCCGCCGGAGCGTTTCACGGAGGATGTGGAAAAAAAGCGGATTGTTTTTGACCAGGAGTGGCGGCACATCGACTGCACGGACGCGGTGGTTACGCTGCCGGCGGTGGAGCTGCACGCGGAAGAGTACGTCCTGTCGCAGAAGGCCAAGGTCAAAAACGACAAGGTGTATGTCTGGGTGTCCGCGCGCAAAAGCTGGGAGCCCTATCCTTTTGACGCCCGCAAGGAAACCTTGATCCCCAGCAATATGCTCGGCGACGCGCGCGTGGAGTCGCGCTACCGCCAGACAAAATGGCAGCAGCTTCCGGACCAAACCGTGGAGACCACGCTTACCCTGCGGCTGGTGATCCCTCCTGCGGTCCTGGCCCGGCAAAAAGGCCGGATCTCGCAGCGCGTGCACGATGACACGGATTTCGACGACCTGCACCAGGCCATGGCCCGGGCGGATGACCCGGGCCGGCCGGCGGCCGCACCCATTGCGCCGGCCGGCGAAAGAATCACGCAGTTAAACGAAAGGGAAATCCGGATCCTGCAGCTGGAGGTGACCTACCAGGTTAAAAACGAACTCCAGGTGAGCCCCCATCTCAACCAGCGTGACAGCAGCCAGCTGACACAGGCGGAATTGATCATCCGGGCCGTGCAGCCAGAACACCTGCTGGCGCGCCAGGATCTGCTGGCGCAGCTGGACCGGCTGCGCCGCCAGCGCCGGGCTTTTTTTGACCAGATCACCTATTCCAACCTGGAGGTTTTTCTGCCCCAGATTGCCAAACGCAAAATGTACCGCGTCATCAACAGGGTCAGGGAGGTCAAGGGCGTCATCAGGGTCTGGAAAGAGGACGTGGAACATCCTGAAGGCGGGTATTGGGCGCCCTATGCGCTGCGGCCGGGCCGGGATGAATTGTATGCCTCCCCCCAGGGGCGGCTGCAAATCAAAGTGGATGAAGGCTCCTTTCAATGGGAGATAACGCCGGAGTGGAAGTCGCGCCGGGTTTCGGGGGAGGTTTACCTGGCACTGGCAAAACCCGGACAGGCGCAGAAGCCGGCACCCATGCCGGCCGGCCGGACAAAAAAATCCTCCCGCGCGGCCGACCGGGCCCCGGCAGCAGCCCGCGTCCATCCGCGGACTTTTAACTGGCAGCTGGCCGGGGCATTATTTTGCGGCCAGGCGCTGCCAAACAGCCGGCAGGCCAGCGGCATGCTGCTGCGCCTGGTGCTGCAAACCGCACAGGTGCTGCGGCGGGGTTTGTCCGGCCGGCAATTGCTGCAGGAATCCACGGACAGCAAAAACCGCATTATCCGGGTCTGGAGCATGCTGGATTGGCAAGGACGGGTGCGCGGCTATCAACGCACGTATGAAAAAGAAGGCCGCAGGTTGATGCAGGAGGAGTATGGGAAGGACAAGCGCCTGCAGCGCATGCAGGATGAATACGGCTTCACGTATGAGGCGGTATATGAGCCAGGAGACAAGGTGCTGCTTACACGCCGGCGTGCGGGCGGAAGGCAGGGCTTCCATTTTCAGAACAGCCGCTTGCAGGCCGTGTCTCTGGCGGACAACACCCGGCTGGAATACGAAAGCGCAGGGTCGGGGCGGATCGTGCGCCTGCTGGATGCCGGCGGCCAGAGAGTGTATGACAAGGCTTATGACAGCCAGGGCAGGCAGAGTGAAATGCGTTTTGCGCACGGGGAAAAAATCACCTACCAGTACGGCCTGCCCGGGAAAAAAACGCGGCTGGATGTATGCAATGCCGAGGGCCAGCAGGCGCAGATCGTCATAAATGCACAAGGCCGGATTCTCAAGCAGGAGGGAAACGGAAAACTGATCCACTTTTCCCTGCAGCAGCTCGATTTCATCAGGCCGGGTCATTATGAGCCGTTTGAGGTTGACTTTTACTTAAAATAATATCAGCCCCATATGGGCAACAATGAATTTTGGAACATTGCCGTCCACATTGCGCGAATACTGCCGGAGGCGTCCTTTATCTTCCCAATAATCCATCCGGTCAGGGCTGCCGGAGGCATCCTATTTCTTCCCAATAATCCATCCGGTCAGGGCTGCCGCAGGCGTCCTTGTTCTTCCGAAT
>JAFGIQ010000286.1 GCA_016929575.1 candidate division FCPU426 bacterium | reverse complement strand
TCTCCGGGCCCCTGAATTTTCGGACGAATGCCGGCTAAGTCCGGCAGCAAACGATCCGCCGCCAGCGCCGGAAACAGCCTGCGGGCTGCCGCTGCAAACCATTCTTTTTTATCCTCGGCCACGGAAAAATCATCCACCCCTTCTATGTATTCCGCATCCGGCCCGAATTTCAAACGACCGCCCAGGTCCAAAGTGGCATGCACGCCCAGTCCCGCCGATGTTTGCTCCGGCACCGGATAGACCAAATGCCGGCAGTGGTGCTGGCCTGGATAGGCGAAGTAGCTTCCTTTACAAGGATAGAGGGTTTCAGGACGCAGTCCGAGCATGGCCGATACTTCCAGCGCCTGCAGCCCGGAGGAATTGACAATGACCTCCGAGGAAAAAACCGTATGATCGCCAAGCTGGATGTGATACCCATCCTGCAGGCGTTCGATGCTTTTGACCTCCGAATGATATACCAGCGTCCCTTGGCGGTCCGTGATATCCTGCACCAGGGCTTGCATCAAGGCGTGGGTGTTGCAAATTCCGGTTTCAGCCGAAAAAATAGCTTCCGCCACCCGTATATCCGGCTCCAATGCCTGCGCCTGACTGCCGTCCAGGCGTGCCACTCCTTCCACCTCGTTGGCCCGGGCCTGCAGATATATTTTTTCCAGGACGTCTGCCTCCTGCGCAGTCGCGGCCACGATCAGTTTCCCGCATTTGTTATGCGGCACGCCTTGGGCGCGGCAATATTCATACAACATCCTTCTGCCCTGCACACAAAGCAGGTGCTTTAAGGTCCCCGTGGGATAATAAAGGCCGGCATGAATCACCTCGCTGTTCCTGCTGCTGATGCCGGCACCGAAAGTATTCTCTTTTTCCACCACCAAAACACTATCTTCTTGCTTCAAACAGTGCGCCAGAGCACGCGCCACCGCCAGTCCAACCACACCGGCGCCTATTACCGTGCAGGTGAAATGCAGCATACACAACCATCCAGCCAGTTTTGACAAGACCGCATCATCATTTTTATCCGCCGGTGTTGAAAACAATAAAAACCATGTCGATTATTGGCCGCACCGGGGCTGCCTGCGCGCACACCCGGACCCGGGATTCATTTTTTTCCTGCACGGGCAATAGAAATTATACCCCGCACTGCCCTGGTTGAAAACCCTAAAACATTTTTGTTCCGCAAAGCAGATTATGGTCCGATTTTTTTCCGGATCCCTTCCGCCTTGCGGGCGTCTCCCCTTTTCTCGTAAACCCCTGCCAGCTGTTCCAGGAGCTCGGGATGCCCTGGATTGTGCCGCAAGCCGCAACGCAGCAGGCGCAAGGCCCTCCCCCCCTCTCCTGCCTGAAGTTCCAAAGCAACCCACTGCTTGAAAGCCGGGGTATGATATGGTTCCCGGGCGATAATCGCCTGGTACTGCCTCCTGGCCTGCTGCCATTCCCCGGCCCGCTCAGCCTCCAATGCTTTCTCATACGGAGAGAGTGGAATTTCACCCGCCCGGATCCGGTCCCCGCCGGCTTGCAGATTCTCCTGCAGCATCCCACGGAATTCATACAAACGGGAATTTGCCGCCCCGCGTTCATGCGCCAAGCCCCATTCCAATGCCGCCAAAGCCCCGGAGAAATAACCCAGGTTATAATATATTTCGCTCAACCGGTAGGCAAGCTGGGTGTAGGCTGGTGTCACCTCCAAAGCCTGTTTGCATTCCACTATGGCGCGGACCAGGTCCCCCAGCGCCTGCATTTTATCCGGGGCTCTCTCATACCGCGCCAGGAACCGTTCGGCAAAGAGAATGCGCGAATGACTGTACGGGTAACGCCTGGGAGCCATTTGCATCAAACCCACAACCATCACCAATACACCGGCATATATTGACAGCCGGCGCCAATCCCCGGCCTTAAGGCGGCAGGCGGCCTGCTCCACGGCCAGGGCGGCAAAAACAATGAGCATCGGAAGCAAAGGCAGGCGGTAGCGCGAAGTGACAAAAAACAGCAGCAAAGATGTTCCGTACACCAGTAAAAAGGCCGCCAACAAGCGCAGGTGTGGATTGCGGCTGTCCTGGCGCAAAATAATGCAGATGCCGGCCACAGCCAAGGGCAGCAGCCAGGCATACGACACCAACAAATATTTTAAAAAAGTCACATGGTAGGCGCGCAGGTATTCAAACTGGACATTGTTCGGGATTTCCCGGGGGCTGGCAATGAGGAGGATCTTGCGCCAGTACAGCCCCAAAGCCTGGCCCGGATGTCGGATTATAAAGTCTGTCCCGCGCCGCAGCCAATACCCTGAAACCTGTACAGGTTTCAGGGGCATTCCCAGTGCTTTTTCAGCCGCTGCCCTTTGTGTTTTTTCCAGTTCCTCATTGGTAAGATTGGAAGCCTGGGGAATGTGGAACCTGCCGTCCGCAGCCGGATTATTGCCTATATAAAAATTGATGCCGCCATTTGAGGACACCAGGCTCAAGTCTCCGGCCTGAATATAATTATGCAGGGTCACAGGCAGGATCATAAGCAGGCAGCCGCCGAGAAAACCGGCAACCGGCTGCCAGGAACCTTTATGCGCAAGCCCGGAAAGCCGGTTGTACAAGTACCAGATGGCCACGGGCAGGAAAAGAATCACATTGGTCCTGGCAACCACCGTCAGTCCGAAAACCATTCCCGCCAAGCCGGCCCAAAGGTTTTTGCGTGTGTCCGCATGCATGATAAGCAGCAGCAGGCCCGCATCCATCAACAACAGCTCCCAGCCGGAGGCAAGCAGGCTGATTTCAAAAAACACCAGCACCCCGCAGGCGGCGGCAAACAAACCCGCCAGCCAGGGCGCCCATTTTCTTTCCGGCGCAACCTTGCGCGCCAGCAGAATGATCAACAGGCAATTGGCGGCGCCGGCCAGGATTTGAATGAGGCGCGGAATAAAAAAACCTGTGCCAAACAGTATAAAAACCAAAAACAAATATACGGCGTAGAAAGGGCTTTGGAAAGGAACCGTATTTTTCCAGGGATCATGACCGGCCAGCAGCAATTGTGCCTGTTCATAGTACGTGCTGGCATCACCGACAGGATCGGTAAAATCAGGTGCGGAAGAATATTGCAGCAGGCAGACAATGCGCAGGATAAATGCCAGGAGAAAAACAAGACCCATGCCCGCATATCCGACGCCGCGGTGTTGCAGCCATGGCCCTGAAAAATATCGCGGGATTTTCAGCATGCCTTTTTCCCTCTTTGCCAGTCCTTACGCTCAGACGCGATATTATAGCATCACTGAAAAAAGGCTGCCATGATTTGTGGATAAAACAACGCCAACATTGCCGCCCAACCGGCCCGCTGCTGCCACGCCCCGGAACCTTTAGGGGGTTTCGGCTTTTTTCACCCGGAAGCGGATAATGGTATAGTACTTCTCCGGTTTGGAAAAAGGCATGCCCGGACCGCGCAAATACTCCTCTTCATGCTCCCCGACGATCATATACCCCTGGTCCTTGATGAACTGTTCCAGCTTATCAATGGCCGGCAATTCTTTGTCATACGGTCCGATATGAAGGATCTCCGCCACCTCTCCATAGGACCAGGTGGCCAGACGGGCTGGCATCTTCCCGCCGGCTTTGAAATCAGGCAGAGAGGCGGTCCCGGCCGGAACCGGAATAGCCACTGCGCCCCGCAATGAGGCTTTTTCAAAATAGGCGGTCCTTTCCCCGCGGTCTTTTGGCATATCAGCGGGAATAACAAAGCGGGC
>JAFGIQ010000285.1 GCA_016929575.1 candidate division FCPU426 bacterium | reverse complement strand
TTTCAAATCGAGTTGTAAAAAACCGCCAACTGAGTATTTTTCCCTCAAACCGCTAGTTCCTGTTGCCTGAATTTTTCTCAAAGTCCGTTTTTTCAAAAACCATCCGCGCCGCTGCCATCATTATCCGGCCAAAGCCCTCTGTTCACTCTCGCCGTATATACGCATAAAACAACCGGCCAAATCACGATGCTCCGGTTTTTTCAATTGGGGATCCTCTGCTATTATCTGACCCGCAATTTTCCTGGTCTCCACGATAATTGCCTCATCCCGCAGCAGGTCGGCCAGTTTTAAATCCGGCAAACCATGCTGCCGCAAACCGAAAAATTCGCCCGGCCCGCGCAAAGACAAATCCTCTTCAGCCAGCCTGAAGCCGTCTTGCACCCGGCACATGATATTCATTCTGGCCTTGCCCTCCTGCGTGGCCGGATCCGCAATTAAAAAGCAATAGGAGGCATGCCGGCCGCGCCCGATTCTTCCCCGCAGCTGGTGCAGCGAGGCCAGCCCGAAGCGTTCCGCATTTTCAATGATCATTACTGTGGCATTGGCAATGTCCACCCCCACTTCCACCACGCTGGTTGCAGCCAGAATCTGTATTTTGCCGGTCTTGAAGTCGCTCATCACCCTTTCCTTCTCCGCCGTCGCCATGCGCCCGTGCAAAAGGTCGGACGTTCGGCCTGCAAAGACATGCTGCGACAACCGTTTATACTCCGTGGTCAGGGCTTTGAGATCCATTTTTTCCGATTCATCAATCAGCGGGAAAACAATATATCCCTGCCGGCCGGCATCCAGCTCAGAGAGCATGCGGTCATAGGCAATCCTCCCCCTGGACCGGCTCAGCCATTGGGTGCTGACCGGCATGCGCCCCGGCGGCAGTTCATCTATCACCGTCACGTCCAGGTCGCCGTATACGGTCAGTGCCAGGGTCCGCGGAATCGGGGTGGCGGTCATGACCAGCACATGCGGCTGGTCGCCTTTGGCCCTGAGCAAGGCGCGCTGTTCCACCCCGAAGCGGTGCTGCTCATCCACCACAGCCAGGCCGAGGGAGGAAAAAACCGTGCTCTCCTGGGTTAAAGCGTGCGTACCCACCGCAATCGCGATATGCCCGCGGGCCAAATCCTCATTCAACTTTCTGCGCTCGCCGGCGCGTATCCCGGAAGTGAACAACTCCAGCCGGATGTCGATGCCGGCCAGAATCTTCTTCAAATGAAGATAATGCTGGCTGGCCAGCACCTCTGTCGGCGCCATCAGGGCCGCTTGCTGGCCCGAGTCCACGGCTGACAGCATGGCCAGGGCCGCCACAATGGTTTTGCCGGAACCCACATCTCCTTGCAGCAGGCGGTGCATGGGCCGGGTGCCGGAGAGATCCTCCAGAATTTGGGCCAGGGCCCGTTGTTGGGCGGCGGTTAATGCAAATGGCAGTTTCTCCTTGAACCGCCGCAACCTGGGGCCCGCAGTCTGCAGCGGTTTGGTGACCTGGCGCTGGTAGCGCAGCCTCATCCTGGCAACCGCGATCTGCTGCAAAAACAGCTCTTCAAAAATCAACCGTGTCCGCGCCTGCTGCAGGGAGTCAAAGTCCTGCGGAAAGTGAATTTCCTTCAGCGCTTGGACAGTGTTGGGAAACCCCCGCTCCAACATCAGTGTTGCCGGCAGAATCTCGGGCATCTGGTCCGGCAGGCAGCTGTGCAGCGTATAGTGAATGGTGCGCATGACCCGCTGCGACAGCCGCTCGGTCAAAGGATAGATGGGCACGATGCGGCCGGTATGAATCTGTTCTTCGCCTTCCTCCTCCAGGATTTCAAAATCCGGATTCATCATCTGCCAGCTGCGGTGGAATTCAACTTTGCCGTAGGCCAAAACCTTTTGCCCGCTTTCAAAGCGGTCGCGCATGTAGGGTTGATTAAACCAGGTGGCCGCAATCCTGCCGGTGCCGTCATCCAGCACAACTTTGGTAATGGTCAACCCCCGGCGCACGGTGAAAGTCTGCCTGGCGCACACCTGGCCGCAGACAGTGACGGTTTCCCCGTGCTGGACCTCGTGCATGCGGGTCAGGCGGCGCCGGTCCTGCCAGTCCCGCGGATAATGGCGCAACAAATCCCCCGCAGTCAGGATTCCCAGTTTTTGCAGGAGCCGCGAGCGTTGGGGCCCCACCCCCTTGACATACTGCACGGGTGTTTCCAGGGAAACCTGCCTTGGTTTTTCCGCCATACCTTTCCGGATCGTCTTTCCCGGCCTTATCTGCTTTTCCTCTTTGGGCGGCGGCAAGGGGGATTTTTTTCCGCCAGCCTGCTCCCATTGCCCGACGATGGCAAAGACCGCATCCACTTTTCCCTGCCGGCCCGAGACATCGGCCTGCGCATAATCCTCCAGGGGAGCCAGTAATTCCTCGGCCAGGGGGGCTTTCAGCCGGACCTGGGAAACCAGTTTCTCCTTTATCACCGGCAGCCATTTCTGCATGCCGCCGGCAATGGCCTTGTTCTCATACCCTTGCCGTTGCTCCAATTCCAAAGGCTTTAATAGCCAGCGGACGGCAGTGAGTACAGCGGCTTTTTCCTCACCCTGCTCCATTTTCCCCTTGCCTTCTTTTGCATCTCATGATAGATTTATCCCCTGATTTTTTACGAGGTGAAAAGAACATGTCCATCAAATGCGAAATATGCAACAAAACATCGGTTGTCGGATTCCAAGTGTCGCATTCCATGCGGCACACCAAACGCCGCTGGCAGCCTAATTTGCAGAAAGTCCGCGCCAAAATCAACGGCCAGGTCAAGCGGATCAATGTGTGCACGCGCTGCCTGCGTTCCAACAAGGTTCAAAAAGTGGTGTCTTGATCCGCCTGCCGCGGGTTTCTCTGCCCTCTTTCATGCCGCGCCTTTGTTCTCCTGCCGCCGACAAGTCTTGATAGCGTTTTGTCCTGCTGCGCCACCGCCGTCCCTTTTTTGTTGCGCCGGCAGACGCTTATTCCCTGGCAGGCAGGGCGGCGATGGCGTCGATTTCAAGGCGCGCTCCGGCCGGCAGGGCGGCGGCCTGAATGGTGGAGCGGGCGGGCCGGTTTTGCCCGAAAAATTCCGCATAGACCTCATTCACGACCGGAAATTCTGCAAGATCCGCCATATAAACCGTGGTCTTTACCACCTGGGCCGGAGTGATGCCGGCTGCGACCAGGACCGCTCCGATGTTTTCCAATACCCGCCGCGTCTGAATGCGGATATCGCCCGCAACCAATTTGCCGCTGACCGGATCCAGGGGAATCTGGCCGGATAAAATCAAAAGCCCGCCGCAACGCACTGCCTGGGAATAAGGACCTATAGGTTCAGGGGCGTGTTGAGAATAAATGGGTTCCATAAAATCACCTGCTTCCTATCCTTCCCGCAGCCGGATGCATTGCCGCCGGTTGTTCAATTCCAGCGGGCAACCCTCTGCCGCCTTTCACCAAAGACGTCGCGAACATCCGCTTGCCGCCCGTGAAATTGCCCGGCCTGGCATATGCACAGTGCTAGCGCCGGTCGACCTTCATGACGCCCTTGACCCGCTCCAGTCCTTTTACCAGATTGCTCAAATGTTCCTTGCCTTTGATCTGCAGCGTAAAGGTTCCCTCGAAAATATTGCGTTTGTTCGTCCTGGTCTGGGTTTCCTTGACCAGGGCGCCGGCATCATCTATCACCTGCAGCAGATCGCTGCGCAGACGTTCGCGGTCGTGCGCCTGCACAAAAAGCTTCGACACATGAATGGGTTCGGCCTGCATGTCGTCCCAGGTAACGGCCACGCGGCGGCCGTTTTCCGCCGGCAGGATTTTGGCATTCATGCAGTCCGCGCGATGGATGGATACGCCCCGGCCCTGGGTAATATAACCGATAATCGCATCCCCGGGAA
>JAFGIQ010000284.1 GCA_016929575.1 candidate division FCPU426 bacterium | reverse complement strand
TGGTCGCAGGGCTGGCCACAACCACCCGGCCGGTCGCCTTGACCCCGTCCGCATCAAGCCAGGTCCGCCGGTATTTGGAAACCATGAAATTCAACACATCCTGCATTTTCTTTTCCGGAATCCTCAACTGCCTGGCCATGGCAGAGGCAGTGCGCGGCCGGCCGTCCTGCAGGAGCTTGTCCACTCTTTGCACGCGGTTGCCAAAGCGGAGGCGGGAATACGCCAGCAAAGCCAGGCTTATGAGCGCCGCTGCCGGCATCAGCACCAGCAGGGGCAAGCGCGAGGAATCCGCCGGAGCCTTTGCCGCCGGTGTTGCCGGCAGCTGTTCTGTTGCCGGCTCCAGGCTTGGTTCTGCCGCCGGCTTGGCTGCCTGGGCAGTGGTCTGGTCCGAAACAGGAGCAGCAGCAATCTGGGTCTGAGCCATTGCCAGGTGTTGCTGCTGGCCCTGGAAATACCAGCTGCAGGCGGTCAAAGCCAGGGAGGCTGCCAGGAGCATGGGCAGCGCCAGCAGATGCTTGGATTTAAACAGTTGCAGCATGAAGGCCCGCTGCGTGCTGCCCTGCAGGAATCCCGGAATGCCGGCGTGCTCCTGCACTTGCATTCTGACCACCAGCACAATCCCGGCTGTGACCAGAAGGCCGCAGCCAACCCCTGCCACCCAGCCTGAAGCCACGAGCAGCACGGCAATTCCGGTCAGGAAGAATCCCACTCCCAGCAGGGTGCTCACCTTGAATTTTTGCGTTGGGACATACACCGGCAGCGCCCAGGCTGCCAGGCGTTCGCGCCAGGTCCGGAACGCCGGCTGGAGCGTGCCTGCTGCCTGCAGGCGGTAGGCGGAGATTTTTCCCCGCAAGCGCGCATCCGCTTGCAGGGCCCGGATGACTTGGTTGATCCTGCCGCCGTGCTTGGCCTGCGCCTGCTCCCCGCCCCCCACCACCACGATGACCCGCTGGGAATTGCGGTTGATGGACAAGGTCACGGAGCGCATAAAGTGCAGCACATCCTGGCTGATGCGGCCGGGATCATTGATCCGCACCACCACCACCGGCTGGTTGACCGGCCCGAAGCTGGCGATCTGCACAGGAGACGGATGGAGGGAATGCAAATCATCGCCTCCAATCTGGCGGAAGTTGCCGGCCAGGGCCATTTGGTATATGGTGCTGTCTTCCGCGCTTTCAGGGATGACAGAAAAGACCTCTTTTGCAGCCGGCCCGGCTTCAGGCAGGGCTTTTGCTTTTTCCACCTCCTGGGCCACAACCGGGGCTTGGACCTCGATCCGGGCGGTCTCTCCAACCGCGCGTGACGGCAGCACGGGCGCAACGGCCGCTGCCGCCACTACTTCAGGCACGCCGGCCTTAAAGAAATCCTGAAACACCTTTTGGGCCTGGTGCAGATACCACATGAGGGGATCGCGGTTTTGGAGGAACATGCGGCTGTTGACATCCTGGCGGGATTGTTCCAGGGGATTCAGGAAGCGCTCGCCCCAGGCCCGCTGCAGTTGGGAGACCAGGTTCTGCTGCTGCTGTGCGAGATCTCGGTTCCGGGCCTGGTATTGCAGCACCGCCGCCTGCACCAGGTTATTGCGGAAATGCTTCTGGTTTTGAAGCGAATGGTCCTGAGAGAGTAAACGCTGGTATTGCACCTGCAAAAGTTTAAGGTCTGCCGGCCCCAGGTTGATGCCTGTTTCCTGCAAACGGCGCGCCAGCAAGGTAAAGCCGTTCGCAGCCAGCATGGAAGGAGAGGCGATATCAGCCTGTATCCGGCGCAGCAGCTGCCGGCGCAGGTTCCGGGCTGATTTTCTATTGTTCTGGGAGCCTCTCAAAAGGGAGGCCATGTCCGGCCGGCCTTGCGGATAAAAGCTTTGCAGGGCCTGGGCCATGGCCGCAAAACCCCACTCCCCGGGATTTTCAGCCTGCGTATAGCGGGTGACGACCAGCTCCGCCAACTGCGCAAGCTGCCGGCGGACGCGGCCGGGGGTGGTCAATGGCGCCGCCATATCATCCAGGGTATGCTGCAGGGAGGCGCGGATGAATGCGTCCAGTTCCGCGGGGGTCATGCCCTCTATGCTGTCGAGCAATCCCCTGAATTTTGCATCCCCGGGATCCAGGGGCTGCAGATACTTGGCATTATACGCGCGCATGTCCGCTTCGTTCCTCGCGATGGCATGGTGGATGCTTTGGATGTATCTGACAATCGTTTCTCCCTCGAGATCGCCGAGCAGATTTTTTCGCCCTTTTTGTTTCATGCCTTCAACCACGTCCAGGACGAATTGCCTGCCATGGGCCAGCAGGATATCATCATCCGCCAGGCTGTACACATACTGGGCAAAGCCGCGCAGTCCCTGCCTGGCCACGCGGCCGAAAAGCTGCTGCTGGGCGCTTGCACTGGGCGGGACCTCCGCCTCAATGGCCAGCATGTCGGGTCCCACCGCGTCAAAACCCATGGTGCCGCGGGGATTGGTGCAGGTGATGACATTGGGCAAAGCCGCGATTTTGCGGATGGCATCCAGGCTTTTATCCGTTTCGGCGGAAAGCAGGGAAACCACCAGCAGCCGGTGCTCCTGCCTGATTCTGGCCATCTCCGCCTGCCGTTCTGATTCGGTCCGCAGGCTGGCTGCTTTTTCCATCCGGCTCCGTATCTCCATGGCCTGGCTCTCGGCCTCGGCCCTGATCCGCCGCACTTCCTCGACGGGCGTCTTCTCATCAATGACTTCGATCCGCCATCCGCCCTGCGCGCGCAATGCATCCAGCAGGGCGCGGGAAAGATTGGCCAGCTTGTTTTCCGAATAGGTGCCGATCAAAATGCCGCCCAGGGCGTGATGCTTCATGATCATTTCCTGCAAAGCCTGGGTCTGGTGGTCGGGATTAATGTACATCTGATCCCCATAGGCGTCCCGCACCAGGGAAGGCGCCTGGTCCGAAGGCAGCGCGACTGGCACAAAGCCCATGCTCTCGTCGATGGTCGCGGACATGTAATGCAAATAAGAATAGCGCTGGGCATACTGGGCAACGGAAAGCTGGCTCTGGTAATCGCTTAAGCTGGTGAAGTGGATGCTGGCCCGGATTTCCGGGTCTTGCTCTGCCAGGAATTCCAGGGCCTGGAGGGCCTGCTGCTTGCCGCCGCGGAGTTCGAGGGCATATCCGTATTGGCCCAGCTGGCCGCGCATGACCACCTTCCGGCGGTTCAGGTTCTTTTCCAAAATCACGCCGTATTCGAACGCTCCGGCAGGCGCCCTGCGCACCCTGGCGCCGGTTTCAGGATCGATGCGGACAAAGAGGAATTGCGCATCCAGGGCTGTTGCCAGGTAATGCTGGACGGCCTTGAATTCCGTGAGGCTGCGCTCGGATGAAATCTTGAGCTGTCTTTTGACATAGGCCTCGCCGGCAGGCGTGAGTGCGCTCCATTGGCCGTCCGGATCAATCTGGGCTTCCCAGTAAGCGGGATTCTCCGCCACCTGGCTGACCAGCTTGGCAAAATACAGCCGCAAGCCCGCCGGATTGGTGCGCAGCAGGCCTTCAACTTCCTGGAGTTGGGGCAGGGTTTGGAAACCGGCCTGGCGTGCCAGTTTGGCCAGGCCGGCCCTGCCCTGGCTGCTTAAGCCCACGGTTTCTGTAACCGGATCAAAAACCAGCAAGCCCGGCGTCTCCACCAGGGCTCCCAGCAGGAGCTTGTAGCACCGGTCCGTAAGGCTCGGATAAGACGGCTGGCTGATGGAGCGGGGAATGCCGGCCTCGATTTTATGCGTCACGTGCCCTTCATCGTCAAGGCGGAAGAACGGCCGGTGCCTGTCCACGCGCAGCTGATAATCATGGTTGAACACGGCTTCTGTGCCGTAAATAATATCCGCCTCGTAGGCCAGGGACCGGTCAGTGCTTTTAATCATCTTGCCGTTTTTCCAGATGGTGACCACGGCCTGGCCCAGCGTCTGGTCATATTCTCCCACCACCGCCAGTGAGAGCCCCAGGGGTGCCAGGAGCTCGGCCACTTCCTTGGCATCTCTCAGGGCCAGGTCAATATTGGGTGTGGACAATTTGGCGCCTGCATCCAGCATAGACATGGCAAACAGGCACATGGCCGCGGCATTCGATTTCCCCTGGCCGGTGGCCAGCTGCAAGGCATACCCGACCATGTCCAGTTTCGAGGTTCCCGGCTGCATGAACAGGCGGATGGCCTGGATCACTTTCTTTACGCCGCGCTGCTCACGGATTTCAGAGAAGGCCAGGGCGGCCATGATCTGGTTGGCATGGATATGGTATTTTTGCAGCAATTCGCGCTGCTTTGGATCCCCGGCTGTCAGGGCCTGTCCCCGTTTTTGTTTTTCAATAGTTGTGGCTGCCAGGGCAATGAGCTGCGCGCGTTTTTCCCGGAACAAGGCCTGGCGGGCTTCCGGATCGCTGATATTGCGGAAAGAAGCCTGCAAACGCCGGCTGCGTTGGCCCAGTTCCCCGAGGCTTAAATGGGTATATTGGGCGCGATAGTCATCAACCTCGTCCGCCTGGGTGCGCAACTGACTGAGAATCCTGTGGCCGGCTGTGGCTTGGTGCCTCCTTTGCAGCAAACGGAATACAACCACGCCGGTTATAATCAGGCCGCCAACAATGAAGGAAAGCCAGGAAGCCGCCCCTGTCATCAACAGGATATTGAGGGTCGCAAAGACCCAGGTGCCGGCCTGTACCAGCAGCAACAGGCTTTTGACCAAAACCGCCACCAGGACCGGGGGCACCACATAGGGCAGGATCCGGCCCACCACTGTCCGGCTGGCCTTTTGGGAAACCGCGGCCTGGGACCGCATGCGCTGCTCAGCCAGCAGCGCTTTCACTTGGTCCCACACCCCGACCAGGCCTGTCACCAGCAGGAGCAGTGAAATGCCCATGCCGTCGAGGTTTACCGCCTGCGGAGCCAGGACAATCAGGGCAATGATGAGTCCGCCGATAACCGGCAACCGCTTCAGTTGACGGGCAAAATAATCCTGCGTGGCCCGGCCTTCCGGCGTGCCTGGAATATAATCACCGGAAGCCATAAAGCGTTTGGCCACTTCCTCGGGCTTGAAGAGTATTCTTGTGCCCAGGATGGAGAATCCCAGAATCAATGCAATCACGACCGCAATATAGCAAAGCGTCATGGGCGCCAGGGCCGCTCCCATGATTGCCGGCGACAGCATGGTCAGCAGGCCGATTAAAGCGCTGGCTCCCATGGCCGCGGTAATGCCAAAATAATCCAGTTGGAGGGACAGTTTGCGCGCGCGCGGCGCGGCTTGCGCAGCCACTTTCGGGTCGCGCTTGGAGCGGATGGCAATGTTTTTGTATTTCAAATTCAGGATCAAAGACAGGGCCACAATCACCAGGGCGCCCAGGACAGCCCATAGGAATCCGCCTAATATCCAGCTGCCTACAAATACCTGAATAAGGGCGGGCACGCCCATGGCTGCAAACAACAAGGAAGTGCCTCTGCCCCCCAGGCCGTGTTTTTCCAATTGGCCCATGAACCAGTTCATGAGCATGGTTCCCGCTGTTAAGGTGATGATCCCGGCCACAGCCACCGCCGGGGCCAGAAAAACCCCGGGCAGAACATACACCATCAAGCAGGCCTGGGCCAGGGCAATGCCTACTGCAATCCTTCTGCCCCATTGCCGGATTTTTTTGCTCTCAGTCTCTGATTTTTGCATTTCCTGCAATGAGGGCACCAGCATGACCAAAACACCCATGATCATGTTGCCCAAAAAGACCGGGCCCCAGCCAAAGGCAAAGAATAAAGGTTTGAAGTTGGTGATGGATACCATCATCTGCGCGGCATTGCCTGAGTATGGCAGGATATTTACAAAAGTGTCCACATTCACTCCCGGCAGGGGCAGCTGGGAAAGCAAGAAATACAGGCCGATGATGCCGATGGTAACCATGATCTTTGACATCAATGACCAGGGAAGGTTCCAGCCCAGCCGCTGGAAATAATTGGCTGCATCCTGGCGCGCAGCAGACACCCAATCCTTCCGGTTTAAAGGCGCCTGGTCTTTTTCTTCCGCCGCAGCGGCTTTTTTCTGCTCTTGGCCTGAAGCCGGTTCCTGGTCTTCCTGCTCCAGGGGCGCTGTCAGCCCCATTCTGCAAACCGCGCTCAGGGCAGTCAGCTGTCCTGCCAGCTCAATAATCCGCGAGCCTTTTCTCCGGAAATCCACGGGCAGGCGAAGACGGTCGCGCACCACCCGGAGTAAAAGCCTTTGGGTCTGAGGCGAAGAAAGGAGATCCTCCGGATTCCTCCCGGCATAAGCAGCCAGCAGCCTGGATGCTTCTGGTTCTGCCACACGCCCGTTGGCTGCCAAGCAAGCCAGGTAGTCTGCTTGTTCCTGGGGGGTAAACCTGGGCCCGCCTGAACGCTTGGTGGAATATAAATATGTAAGTTCCTGATCCAGCAGCCAGGCTTTTTCCGCCAAAACAGCCGGCCCGGTGACAGCTGGTCCGATAACACCCAGCGCTTTTAATTCACGCAATTGGGCGTGACGCGCATCCTGGTGTGCCTGCACCCTGGCCCAGATTCTGGTACCCGCCAACTCCTGGTCAAGTTTATACACGCGCCGGGCCAATTCCCCGCGTTGTTTGCCCTGGCGCCGGAAATCAATGGTAAGATACTCTCCCTGGCGCTGTCCGGAATCCCGGATAATCTCCAGTAAATCCTCGATGGCAAAAGTTATGTTAAACTCCAGGCCTTGGGATAATGGCTGAAACAACGCCTCCACCCTGGCCATTTCACTGTCCTGTAATTTCCACCTTTTCTGGATATATGACAAAGCCTGGTTTTGTTCTGATTTTGAAAACCTGGTTTTGCCCTGGTCTTTTCCGTAAATATTCATCAGCTCTTGCCGCAACAGCCAGGTTTCTTCGCACAAACGGTCTTCGTCATTCAAGCCTTGGCGGGTAATAATCCCCTGATTGCGCAGGTCCTGTATTTGGGCCAGCCGGGCCTGCTGGTATGCCGCCAGTCCGGCCTGCAGCCCGCTCTTTAGCTCTTGCGCCCCTATGATCAGGTTCTCCTGCTCTGCCAGGCGCGGGCCGGCCGCTTTGGCAATCAGTATCCGCGACACTTGCATATAGGGCGCCAATTCCGGATTTTGCGCGAGCACGCGCAGCGCCCCCAGGCAGAGGTTGCGCATCTGCCTGGCATGCAATTGCCCGACTGTCAGCGCGTCTGCGGCTGCAGCGCGCCTGCGGCTTTCCACGTCCCTGACCGCCGCGGCAAATTCCGGGGAAACCTCTTTCCCGGCGGCAGCCTGCATGGCTGCCAGCAAGGGTTGTTCCTGCGCCAGCACCGAAAGCAGCTGGTTGGCAAAAGCGCGGGATCCTTCGGCTGTTTCCGTCCGGGCCAGCTGCCGCCGCACTTTGGCTTGGGCTGCGGCCGGATCAGTTTTAACCAGGGTTGCGAGGTCCTGATAAAAAGCAATGGTTTGGTCACGCAGGTTTTGTTCCCGTCTTTCGCGGGTTTCACCGGGATGATGGCTGGAGAGCTGCAAATCCGGGTGGGCCAGAAGTAAAAGCACTTCCAGTTTGACTGCCTGGGGCTGCGCAACCAAAGTCCTTGTCATCTGCCGGCCGGCCGCCTGGCGGCCGGCCAGCTTTGCAGCCTGTATCTGCGCTTTTGACAGAACCGTTTGTCTGTCGGAACTCAAGATCTTTTTGACCAAACGCGGCACGTGTCTGGCCAGGTCCTGGTTTTGATATCCTGCTGCCAGCAGGCTGGCCAGCACAGCCAGCATCTGCCCTTCGCTGACAAATTCGCCGGCTGTCGCCGCCCGCCTGAATTGCGCCAGCAGGGCGCTTAAGTCCCGCACCTCGGCCGTTGTGCGCACGGACCACAGCAATTCATTCCAGCCGTCCGCCCGGGATCTGCTGTTGCTGTCATTGGCCAGCCGGCCAAATTGCGTGGCCACTTTCACTGGCACCAGCTGGCTGGCGCTGCGTCCGGAATATTGCTCATTCCAGAATCTCTGGAACAACACCTGCTGCACGCTGTCATCGCCGAATACTGCCAGCAACTGGTCGGCGATGGCCTGTTGCACGGTTCCCCAGTCATTCTGACTGACAAATTCTTCTGACACCAGTACCAGCCCCTGTTTGGCGTCATAGCGGGTAAAGTCCTGGCTGCCCCAGGTGCTGCGCGGCAGGCGGGTTACTTGGAATTTGATGTCCTGGGGAATATCGAGCGTCTTTTTCTGGTTGTCAACCGTCACTCCCCGGGTGGTCAAGTCCGCCACGACCTGCCGGCCGATGCGGAAGACCATGGCCTGTGCTTTTTGCGCGGCCAAGGCCCCGCGGCCGCGGCGTTGCAAGGGGAGGAAAATAAGTATTGCGCCCAGGACCATGCCCATGCCTGTCAACAGCCCCAAGCCCAGGAAAGGCAGGGTGAAGGCCGTGAAAGCGTATATCCCAAAACCAATGGCAGCCGCACCCAGGCCTATGCGCGCCCAATCGCCGGTCTGCAGAGCGCGGATGGTGCTGCCGACAAGTCCCCATGTGCGTTTCCAGGTGATCTGTGCCAGGGCGGAAATCTGCGCGCGGAATAAGGAGGCAAAGGTTCCCTGCCTCTTGGCCTTGGCCTTCTTGACCTGCTGCTTGATGGTGATGGTTTTGGTCTTATGGAACACTGCCATTCCCAAGCCGACCACAGGCTCCAGCAGGTAGGCCAGGGCTTCCGGGAAATGCCACTTCTGATGCATGAGCACATGCGCTGCCGTGGTGTACTGGAAATACGCAGGCAGGTAGGCGACCGTATCCGCAATCAGCACTTGCCCGTTTTTGCTGACCTTGTCCAGGACCCCGCGTTGCGCATCTTTACCGGCAACCTTAAAACGCCCAAAAGACCAGAGCAGCGGGATCAAGGCATGCTTGCGGGTCCTGCTGCTGGCTGTCTTGGCGCGCTCCCTGGCCTGCTGCGCCCGGCTTACGGCCACGGCCTTCAGCGCGCTGTATGCGGCCAGGGCCAGGAAAGCGAACAAGCCCAGCTGTCCGTACCATTCCGGGTGGAAGGCCGCGCCGGTGGCAACTGCGCCGGCTGCAAACAGCAAGGAGGCAATAATGAAACCGCGCCTGGAGCTTTCCTGCACCCCTCCTGTTTCCACCCACTCCGCGCTGACCACCGCGTCATTGGTCAGGGCGGAGCCGTCTTTCCGGCCCTTTTGTATCACGCTTTGTTTGGCTGTCAATCTGGTTGGAACATGTCGCTGCACGCTTGGAAGCGCTGTCAGTCTATTCATCCCCCAATGCAATCCCAGGCCGGCAACAATCACCAGCCAAACCGGCGCGGAGGTGGCGCTCAAGGCAAGGTTGCCGATGGCCAACAGGGTGGCAAGCCCGGCATTGATTTTTTCTGTTTGATTTAATCCTCTGCGTTCGAGGGTGAAAAGGTGCAGCAAGGGGAATGCAACCCAGGCCAGGCGGAGGGCTGCCATGGCCAGCTCAGCTGATCCGGCCGAGGGGTCCAGGAACCCGG
>JAFGIQ010000283.1 GCA_016929575.1 candidate division FCPU426 bacterium | reverse complement strand
CCGTTCCGTGTGTCCGCCCTGCCGTTCCGTGTGTCCGCCCTGCCGTTCCGTGTGTCCGCCCTGCCGTTCCAGATGTTGCCCATTCAGCCCTGTCCATTTGCCAAAGGCATTGGTATTGCCGTTGTCTCGGATGATCAATATGCCATGCAAATGGTTTGGCATAATTATATATTCATCCAATATCACGTTGGTGAATTTCACACGCAATTCATTCCACCATTTTTCAACCATTTTGCCCATTTCATTCAATTCATTTTTAGGGCGGACACGCAGGTCCGCCCCTACGATATTTTCATTGATTTCCCCAAATATGCATTCCCGGTGGTGCGCACATATGGTTACATAATACGCGCCTGCGGTCGAATAATCAAAATCCGGCAATCGTATGGATTTGCGTTTTCCAGGCATTTTTTATTTTTCCTATGCGATCGGCGTTTATCTATTTAGACGGGATTTTCAGGTCATCCTTGCGGATTGTTTGGAATATTTTTTTAACTTCTGTGGATAGGGGACGTTCATTGGTTTATGAGCCTACAACCCCATTGAGGTGCTGCCTGACAATATTTTGACAAATTATTTATACAATCCTGATACCTCAATCCTGGGGGCTTTGCTATATTTATTTCAGGAGGGAAGAAAGATGACCCGCACCTGTTTTTTGCTTCTCATCCTCTGTTGGCCGGCCCCCTTAAACGTTTTGGCCTGGGAAACGCGGGATGTTGCACTTGATTTTCTGCAACAAGGCATGCGCCTGGAAGGAACAGACAGCCGGCAGGCTGAGAACATCTATTTTAGCCTGATTGAATTGTATCCCCAGTACCGCGACGTGCAAGCACAGGCTTTTTACCAACTGGCCGGACTGTATGAAATCCAAGGACAATACCAGGCAGCGTACGCCCTGTATGCCCGGTTGATTTGCTATTACCCGGAACAAACAAATATCCTGCAACGTTCTGCCTGGCATTTAAGCGGCTTGGTGAAATTTCAGCCGCCGGGTTGCGGCTCAGCTGAACAGGATTTTTACCCAACAGTCAGTATGCTTTCCCACAGTCCGGACATTGCCCCCGATGTACACAAAGCACCTGCCCGCAGGCGGGACATTTCCACTTTTTTCTTTCCCGGGCCACAAACGCCCTGATGCCCTGATCCCGGATAAAGGCCAGGTTGTCCAGCATGCTCATGCGGTATCTTAGGCGGTAGCGCTGGTCCAGCTGCCTGAGGCGGCGGCAGGGATATTTTTCACAGGCAAAGCAATATTTGGATTTGCTCTTTTTTAATTCCGGACAATTTATAATACTGCAGTGTACGCAATGCCGGGGTTTGTCGGCATGATTGCCTCTGCACCCCGGACATTTTCTCTCTGCGCGCAGATGTCCGATACAAAGGCCGCAATTCATGCCGCAAGGGGCGATCAATCCCAGGACAATTCCGCGGACCGGGGTGGTCATTTTGCCTGCGGATCTTTTTCAGCCAGCAAGTAAACAATATCCGGCACCCACAGTTTGTCATCCGGTTTCAGTCCCGCCACCTTGAAGCGGTTTTCATATTCCGGATGATCCCCCGCGCGTTTTTTATCATTCACACTGACTTGCAGTGCCTGAAATTTGTAGCCACACTTTTTTAGCAGGGGTTGAACACTCTCAACAAAGCCTGAGCCTGGCAGGGGTTGATAAGTAAAGAATGGCAGGGCAGGCAATTCCGGCCGCGGCATACCAATTTTTTGGGTGACTTCTGTGGAAAGCGTCAGCCGTTCGATCAACTCCTGTTCCAGTCTGGGATACAGATGCACATTGAGGCGCAGAGAAATGGGGTGGCGCCCGGCAGCCTGGCTGGCTTGCAAGGCTGCCTGTAATAGCTTGGCCGCCATGGGCAAATACAAAGGATCGCTCAAGGGCGCCAGTTGCGCAAAAGAACCGTCAGCTTCTTTGCTGTCCCCGTTCAGTTCGTATTCATCCAAGGCGCGTTGATATGACAAGTACAGCGTGGTGTTGTTTTGTTGGGCAGTGGCAAAAATATAATCCACGGAAACTTGCTGCTTTGCTTTGGCCGGCGCTGTTTCCGGCACGGCTTGTACGGTAAGATAGAACATCAAGGGAATGGGTATTTCCTGTTCCGGCAGTATTCCTGCAGGCGCGAGGATTTGATGGTAATATTCAAGCCGGCCGGCTTTTTGAAAATTCATTTTTTCCATATCCGCGCCAGTGGCGGCAAATCCCAATGCTGTTGCCACAGGCTGCAGATCCTGGCTGACAAATTGGCCGATGAGACCGGTAAGTTGCCGGTATTTTTCCAAAGACCCGTGCCTGCCGTATGTTGTCTTGAGGTCCGAAGCCAGCCAAACCTTGGCCCATTTGGCAATGCTTTGGGGATAGAGGTTCCATTTGACTTCGAGGGAAAATTCTCCGGATATTTTTTCGCCTGCAAAAATCAGGGCGCTGTCCAGGAGTTTTGACAAATACGGACAATACTCTTGTTGCAGGGGCCCGAATTCTTTGCCCGCCGGATCAGACGAAATCCGTCCTGAAAATCTCAAAAAGCGCCCGTCCTGAACCCGCAAGGCAAAGATTTTCTCCTCTGTTGTCAGGCTGACCGCAAAGTCCTTAAGGTTGATGCGCCAATCCGCATCCTGAACCAGTGCGGCAAACTGCATGGGGGCGGCGCTGCGGTTGCCCATCATTGTTTGGGGGGCGCAGCCGCCGGTGCTAAACAACAAAACCAGCAGCAGCAATATCCGTTTTTCCATAGTATCCTCCGGGCTGTTTTCATGTCCCTGGTTTCGCCGGCCTTATTCGCCCATCACCTTGATGACCATGCGCTTGGGGCGCTGGCCGTCAAACTCGGCATAAAAAACCGATTGCCAGGGGCCAAGATCCAGTTTGCCTTTGGTAATAGGAAGGATGACCTGGTGGTGGACCAGCAGGTTTTTCAGATGGGCGTCGCCATTGCTTTCGCCGGTGCGGTGATGGCGGTAATCCCGGCGAAATGGAGCCAGGGTTTCCAGCCATTCCCAGATATCCTGGTGCAGGCCGGATTCGTTGTCATTGACAATCACTCCTGCGGTAATGTGCATGGCTGACACCAAAACCATGCCTTCCCGGATTTTGGCCTCAGCCACGGCCTTGGCCACATCCTCAGTAATGTTGACCAGTTCACGCTGCTTGGCCGTGGCAAAAATTTTATAGGTTGTATACGCTTTCATGTTTTTCCCTCCCCGGCAGTTGTTGTCGCGTGCTGTGCTGACGAAGGCCTCCCCTTTTTTCACAGCGCCCTGCCAGGGCAAATCCGCGCTGCCAAGGACAACACCCGGAGTTTTACTTTGCCTTTTAGAAGGCTGCGGAAAAATCTGTTCCCGCCTGGACAGGGCAAGGCTGTGGCCGAACAACGGAATTTTCCATTATCCTGTTAGTAGAGTCCTTTCATGATAATCGTCAACAGGTCATCATCCCGGTAATGAATGGTCAGTCCGGCCTTGTAAAACGGCGTGCCCCACACATCCTCCACGCCGGCGGTAAGTTCCAGCAGGTCCAAAAGCACCACTCCCACCCGCAGGTCCATTTGCACCGGATCATACTCCACGCGGTAGGCATCCAGCAACACCAGGAAATCGTCATCGAAAAACCTCGCATCCAACCCGGCAACAAAATATTCATCCCGGATCAAACCGCCGCGGATAAAGAGGGGGGTCTGAAGTATCCGCCAGGCCAGCTGCACATCAAAAGTGGTCTGCTCGGTTTCATTGCCGTACAAATCAGTGATTTTTTGGATGCCCAGGACATAATAACGGTCGTCATTGGGCCAGATGCCCAGGTGCACATGTCCGGAGGCGACGTTGTCCAAGTGCTTGTATAAACCAAAATTTAAATCAAAACGGATTTTGTCCATTTTTTCCTGGTATTCGCCCACGCGTTTGACCACCCGCGAGGCGGTTTCCACGGTCTGGTCGATTTTTTCCTTGGTCTCGGGTGAAATAAGTTTTTGCTCAGTCTGCTTCAGATCAGACACCAGCTCCCTGATATCCTGCACTGCCGCCACCAGTTCGTCATAGAGGGCCGGGTCTTGAACCAGTTTTTTGGCTGTGCCGTCCTCCTGGTTGAGGGCGCGGGCAAATGATTTCAATTCCCTGACCGCATCCCGCAATTCGCTGTACAGGGACGGATCCTGGGCCAGCTGCCCCAGACTGCCCTTGCCTTCGCTGATATCCCTGGAAATCTGTTCCAGGCTTGCCAACAAACTTTTGCCTGACGCCATCATGGCCTGCAGGTCTTCAGAGAAATCCTTGGGATCTTCCCCCGGAATGGTATCCCCGGGCCGCACTGAATGCGCCTCTTCCGTTCCCTGCACCAAATCCACGTAGGTGTCCCCCAAAAGGCCGATGCTGCGGATGTGCGCAGTGGAGTCCTTCTTAATATAGGGCATGATTTTCCGCTCAATGGTCATCACCACGCGCAGCCGGGGCGGATTAGAGCCGCGCACAAAATCCACCTCCTTGACCGAGCCGACCTCCACCCCGGAAAACCACACCGGCGATGAGGGGCGCAGGCCGCCGACATTGGAAAACCGCGTCTCCAGCCTGATGGTGGGTGAAAATGGATTGATGCCCTTGGTGGGAAAAATCATGCCCAGGATGGCGATGGACAGTCCCACTGTCACCAGGGTTCCGACTTTCATCTGCAGGGCCGGCAGGTTTCTGCTGCTTTTCACGTGCCTCTCCTTCAATCCGCGCTCACAAGCGCACCGCCGTTTAAGCAATGAATCCACCGGCAATATTCTAAAGCTGATGTGCCAGTTGGGGCAGGCAGCCTAACACACAGCCTTATACGGGGCGCAAAAATATTTGGCGATCATTTTGTCCCTCTGGGCCGCAAACTGCCGGCGGGTGCCGCCCCATACGACCTGTCCGTTGCGGATCACCACAAAACGGTCCGCTGCCTGATAGGCGTCATCCAGGTCATGCGTGACGATAACGCTGGCAACATTGTGCTCTTCCTTCAACTTGTCGATCAGCTCCAAAATGCTGTCCTTGGCCACGGGGTCCAGCCCGGTGGTCGGTTCGTCGTACAAAATCAGGGAAGGCTTGTAAATCAGCGCCCGGGCAATGGCCACGCGCCGCCGCATGCCGCCCGAGAGCTCGTCCGGCATCATATCCAGGGTGTGTTTCAAGCCCACGGTATCCAGCATCTCCAGGACCAGCGGCTCCACTTCCTCATGGCTCAAGTTTTTATGTTCCATAAAATAGTAGCCGACATTCTCGCCCACGGTGATGGAATCAAACAATGCCCCGTCTTGAAAGACAATGCCGATTTTTTTTCTGATATCCACCAATTCCGAATACGTGACCAGGCTGATATCCTGCCCCTGTATCATGACCTCGCCCCGGTCCGGCTTGGCCAAGCCCAGAATGACCTTGAGAATCGTGCTCTTGCCTGACCCGGACGCTCCCAGGATGGCCAGGGTTTCCTTTCCGCCGACAGTCAGTGAGACATCCTGCAGGATCTGATTCCCGCCGATCGCGTAGTCGATGTTTTTCAGCTCAACCATGGCAGGTCCTCACACGCCCAGCCAGTCCAAAACAATAAAGCCGATGATATAATTGGCCAGAAAAATAACCACTGAACTCACCACCACCGCATTGGCCGAAGCCATGCCCACGCCCCGCACACCCTGGCTGGCGCGCAGCCCCATGAAACAGGAGATGGTGGCAATGATGAAACCGAAAACAAAGGGTTTGATGAGCCCGCCGGCCAGATGCATAGGAACAAAGGCTTTGCGCGCCTCGAACCAAAAAGTCCCCGGGGCCACGGTGGACACCAAAAACCCGCCCAGGAGGATCATCAAGTTGGTCACCATGGTGCAGGGCGGGGTCATGAGCATCAAGCCCAGGAGCCGGGGAGTCACCAGCTTTTGCTGGGGGTCCTGGCCAAGCCCTTCGATGGAATCAATCTGTTGGGTCACGCGCATGGAGCCCAGTTCCGAGGCAATGCGCGAACCCACCCGCCCGGCCAGCATCAGTCCGGAAATTATCGGCCCCAACTCGCGGACCGCAGCAACCGCCAAGGCCCGTCCTGCATAAGCCTTGGAACCAAACAAGGCCATTTCAGCCTCCAAAAAAAGCGAGAGCGCCATGCCGCCGAAAAGCCCGGTGGTGATCAAAATGACCAATGACTGCACGCCGATGGCATCCATTTGTTCAATCAGGTCTTTTATATGCGGCGGCCGCCTGAATATGGAAATACACGCCTCTACGGTGAACAGGCAATAATCCCCGACCGCCTGAAAGGCCGCTTTAAATTTTTCCGCCAGATCCCTCATCCGGAGGCTCCCTTCCCCGGCCTGACCTTTTTCCAGCGCGAGTATTCATCCTCAAAATTCGGAGTGAACACGCCCGTGCCCAGGGAGGCTTCAATCTCGGTTTCTTCCCAAAAACGGCCGGTTTCTATTTCCCCGGCTTGCGGGCGGATACGGGAATTCCAGATGGTCTTGTAGGTTGTGACCTTTTCGGTTTCCACCGGACTGTACATTATATATTGATACAAAAACTCCAGCGTGGCGCCGAAAATCCCCAGCTCTTCGCCCAATTCACGTTGCGCTCCGGTTTCCTCGCTTTCGCCGGGGCACAAATGCCCTCCCACGGAGGTGTCCCATTTGCCTGGTTGAATATCCTTGTCCTGCCCGCGCTTTTGCAGGAACAGCCGTCCTTGGCTGTCAAAAACCAAAACGTGCGCCACGCGGTGCATAAGCGCGGGGTCACTGTGGCACTCCTTGCGCCGCGCCAAGCGCAAGACCCGGCCCTGCAAGTCTATGACTTCCAACAATTCTCCTTTTTGGTCCATTGCGGATTAATAATATCAAAAGACGACTGAAATTGTTAGCTTTTTTGTGCTTTCCGAATATAGGCCGTGCGTATTGCCAGGTATTTTTTCCGGCGCTTTTCTATTTTCTCTGCGGAGCTTTGGCGCTGTAGAAAAAGTTATTTCCTATATTCCGGGCTTTTATGCGAAAATAGATCTCGGTTTTTTACCTGACATTATAGGTGTCCAAATGGGGATTGAGAAATACGCGATAACTATTGGTAAATTGGCGCCAACAGGCACCCAGACTGCCGGAGATATCTTTTTACCAAGGTGGGGCGGGAACGCGTGCACGAACCGCAGGGATTGCGCACGCCCTCCAAAATGGTTGCGGCCGTGGACTTTTCTTTTCCGCTGCCACCTTGGTAAAAAGATATCTCCGGCAGCCCTGACTGGATGGATTATTCGCAAGAAAAAAGACGCCTCCGGGGGTATTCGTATAATTTCGACAGCAATGATCTGACAGGAAGGTGTGTATATGCCCAAAGCGGTCATCATAGGCGCCACATCCGGAATTGGCTGGGCGCTGGCTGCAGAGCTCTCGCGTCGAGGCTGGGAACTGGGGGTAAGCGGCCGCCGGCAGCAGCGCCTGCAAAGATTGCAGGCCGGTTTATCCACACGGGTGCTGGCCAAACCCATGGATGTCAGACGGACACCCCAGGCTGTCCGCATCCTGCAGCAGCTCATCCGCGGCCTGGGAGGCATGGACCTGCTGGTGATTTGCGCCGCCATTTCTCACCGTAAAGCCACCTGGCGGCAGGAGGAAGATATTCTGGCCACCAATGTCAAAGGTTTTGCTGCCCTGGCCCGGGCGGGTTTTGAATATTTTTATCAGCATGGCCGGGGACATCTGGCCGGTATTTCCTCCATCTCCGGCCTGCGCGGCCGTGCGGAGAATATCGCGTACTCGGCCACCAAGGCCTTTGTTTCCAATTATCTGCAGGGCTTGCGGCAAAAAGCCGCGCGGG
>JAFGIQ010000282.1 GCA_016929575.1 candidate division FCPU426 bacterium | reverse complement strand
TGGGGTTCGCGAAATTCGGCTATGGTCTCGCGGTCATACTTGGGAATCTCGTACTCATCGTCCCGGAAATATGCATCCCAGCTTTCTTCGGCCATGTCCGGGGGGCTTGACCCGTCTTCCGCCATGACCACTTCCTCGGTATGGTCTTTGCTGGCAATGCTCTCCTGCCCTTCAGGAACCGGCTCCGGGGAGGGGGCCTCATTGTCCCCGGCTTCCTCCAGCATCGGGTTTTCCGCCAGTTCCTGGTTTACCATGTTTGCCAGTTCAATCGTCGGCAGCTGAAGAATTTTCAGCGCCTGCTGGACCATGGGGGTTAAAACAAGTTTTGTCTCAGGTCGCAGGATTATTTTCGGTTCCAAAACAAATCACTTCCTTGCCGACCCTTACAGGCTGGATTCCAAATCAAGGCTTGTTTTTCAAGGTAAGTAACGGCAAAATGCAATAGAGTGTGAATTATAGAATCGATTCAATGATTTGTCAAGAATCCTGACTGCAAATTGTTCCATTTTGCAACTATCTTCCATATTGTAACCGTTGGGCTAGAATTTCAGGCAACCCGGCGGAAATAATCTTTTGTTGTGTTTTTAATATATTATAAGGAATATAATTGAAAATAACCTCTTTTTCATCGCTGCGCACCAATATCCATCTGGCCCGCGGATCTTCATCCCGTGGCTGGCCCACGCTCCCTGCATTGATGACGTAGCGGATGCCTGCGGATAAAGGAAAAACAATTTGCTCCTTTTGCTGCCAACCGCGTTGGGTGTGCAACCGATGAATACGCACATTGCCTTGCGGAAGTTCTTCTGCAACCATCACGCTGTGGGTGTGCCCGATAAAACAGAGCGGTTCCCAAAAAGCCTGAAAGGCCTTTTTCACCTCCACGGGGGAAGTAATATAATGAAAGGCAACAGGGTTTTCCGGCGAACCGTGGACCAGACGGGAATCCCCCCCTGCTCTGGTCAATGGCCATTGCGCAATGGTTGCACATTCCCCTTCCGAAAGCTGCTGCCGGGTCCACCAGGCCGCCCGGCGGGCGGCAAAATTCATTCTCTCCTGTTCCTGCGGATGCAATACAGCATATTCATGATTCCCCTGCAGGATAATGTCGCAATGGGTGGTTACGCTCTGCAGGCAGGCCGTTGGTTCGGCTCCATACCCGATGACATCTCCCAGGCAGTAAATCGCGTCAACAGCGTGTGCCTGGATATCGGCCAGGACGCTTGTCCAAGCTTCCCAATTGGCGTGCAGGTCTGAAACAACAGCGATATGCATGATAAACAGGGGGTGTAATACGGGGCGGCATTACTGCCCGGCAGTACGCCGCCCCGGACGCCGATGTCGTGCTATTCTTCAATCAATATGGCTGCGGCCGGACAAGTGGCGGCCGTGTCTTTGGCCTTTGGCGCCAGATCCGGGCCTGGCGACGACACCTTGACCACCGCCAAGCCGTCGTCACCCATCTCAAAGACCTCCGGCAAATCCGTGACGCACAAGCTGCAGCCTGTGCAGAGTCCTGCATCAATAGTGACTTTCATGGGTTTCCCTTCCTCCTCGCAAGTGTATTAAACTGAAATTTTCAGGTCTTGCCCAAAAACATCCGGATGGCATCCTCAATCGCTTGCATGTCAACCCGGGTGTCTTTGCACGGTCCTTGCGGCCGCAAATTGGAAAAAGCCAGCACCGGGATCCGGCCCCGCAAATCTTTGATGCCGACCAGCAAATCCCGTTCACAGGCCACCGCCACGATTCCCTCTGGTCTTGCCTCCATAATAGCCTTGCGTGCTTCGGTTCCTCCCAGGGCCACCACCTGGGTAAAGCCATATTTTTCCCGCAGCGCGCGAAGTTGAAGCATATGGTCGCGCGCAAGACAGCGGGGAAGCAAAAGCAACAACCGTCCAGGCTGGTGAATGGCGGCAGGCAGTTTTTCAAGGCGGTTGTACGTCAGGATAAAGCTATGTCCCACCTGGTCCCGCGACCGGCCGAAGATTTTGCCGGCGGCAACGGTTAGAGTGAGAATCCAGCGGATTCCGCCCAGCCAGCGCATCACGCTGCCGGCAAAACGCCACCCGCCGGTTCCCAGGCATACCATCATCAACCAAAGCAATAAATACGCTGTCCAGACCAAGCCCAGGATGCGGGGCAGCTGCTCCCATCCCAGGATTTGCAACCGCGGGGTTACCAGCCAGACCGCACCCCAACCCAAAAAGGCCAAAACACCCGCCACCAATGCCGAGAGCCCCAAAAACACGCCAATAGGTTGCCGGGTGTCGTTGGATTGGATGGTTCCGTTCCAATCAAGCCATTCATCGCCCAGCTTCCGGTCCGGACGGTCTCCTGCTTGCCTCGGCGGTTCTTCAAAAGGCACAACCTGTCTCCTTGTGCGGGGCCATTGGCCAAAAAGTATAAACCCGGAGTACTATACAGTCAACAGCTTTATCCTGTCCATGCAAAAACACCTGTATACTCAGTGATTTTCTGGCTTGGCGGGCAGGGCGGATGCTGCCGCAGTATAAACATCGAAATTTTTCATCACCCTGACAATAGCGTAAATACCCCTCTGATAAAAAACCAAATACCCACCACTCCTGCTGCCACCCGGCCGGTCAGGCGCAGGGCGCTCTCCTTTGCCAATATCCCAATCATGGGCAATGGCAATAAAATCAATGACGTTCCCAGAAAAAACGCCACCAATACCAGGGCGCCTTCCAGGGGGCCCTGGGTGCGCGCTGCTTCCAGCAAGACCGCCAGAAAGGGCGGGCAAATATTAATGCCCGTCAACAAACCCAGAATGAACGGCGTTCTATCCTGCAACAGGTTGCGGTGAAGAAAAACGCAAAAAGACCATTGCGGAAAACTGTTCAACAGGGCATACGCCGTCAACAGCAACCCCATGAGCAGAAAAACCAGTCCCTCGACCCAGCCGGTTGCCTGTCCCCGGTTGAAGTAATCCTGTCCCAGCCAGCCGGCGCCCAATCCCATCAGGGCATACCCGGCCAGTCTGCCGGCAAAGAAAAATAAAAGCGCCTTCCAATTGGCCAGGGCGGTTCTTTGTTCGGCGCTGAAAAAGGGAACCATCAGAGGCAGGCATACCCCCAGGCAGGCGGGCGACAAGGCCACCCCCAAAAGCCACCCTTCCCCCAGCAGGCCTAATACATGCATGGGCATGAATCCTCAACAAGAATTTTATTGGTGTTGGTACGTTGATACGCTTTTCATCTGGTCAAGCCATCGGCATGCGCACGCCGGCGGCATGAAGGAAAAGGCGGGACAAAAAACCTATCTGATTCCCTGTTTGAGCAATTGGCTCCAAATAACCAGTTTGCCGTGTTTGGTGTTGTTGAACTCCACAAACTTTTCAATGGCTTTTGCCAGCGTGGGCGTGGGATGGTAGGCGTACACCGGATCTTTTTCCTCGCCCCAGCGGTCCAATACCCTGTTTTTATGCAAGGATTGCAGGGGATTGATTAAATCCTCTTTGCGCCGGCCCAGGCGGGAGGCAATGCCTTCGGTATTGTCCGTAATCCCCGGATTATTGTATAAAAACACCAAAAGCTCCCATTTGACCAAGGAATCCACCGTAGACGAGATGAATTGTTGCACTTCTTTTTCAATACTCATTCACCACTTGCCTCCGCCTGGCAGCGTATAATGGGAGAGTATATCATAGGCCTTTGGGCTGTCAAACGGAAATCCTCTTTGCGGCAGCGGGCCCATTTCATGTGTGACGCAGCTTGTTACGCCCATTCCAGGCCGCGGCGAATCCATGCCGCCAACAACGCCTACCGGTCCGGATGCTTTCCCATTCTTTTAGACTCCTGCCCCGGCGTTTTTATCGTGGCCGGCTGTTCTTTTTGCTTTAAAACTTTGGCCAGATAAAAACCCGTATGGGAGTTGCGGCAACGGGCAATGTCCTCCGGTGGGCCGCTGGCAATGATATGCCCGCCGGCATCCCCTCCTTCCGGGCCCAGATCAATGACATAATCCGCGGTTTTAACCACATCCAGGTTGTGTTCCACCACCACCAC
>JAFGIQ010000281.1 GCA_016929575.1 candidate division FCPU426 bacterium | reverse complement strand
TCCCATGCCGCGCCATTGTATTTTTTTACTATCACGCGGTATCGATATCCCGCCGCAGTATAGCCGATAAAAGGCGTCCCATTATAGATTTCAATTACTGCTTGGTATCCAAACACTTGATCCGGAGGGCCAAAAAACTCCCATGCCCTGTCATCTGCAAAACCGGTCAGTGACAGGCTTAAGATAATCACCGCAGCACCAGCTGTCTTGGCATGTTTTCCCATATTTTCCTCTTTATAATTAGACAGTAATCCAGGTCTTTCCTTTTACAATAAATTATTTTTTTGAAAAATATTATGCTTTGTTTTAAAGCATATTACCGCACGATCGCGATTTTTCTGGCCTCAGGCGGCTTTTCCCCTGCCTTGATGCGCAAAATGCATATCCCAGGCGCTGTCCGGCTTCGGTCCCAGGCAATGCTCTGCCAGCCGTCTGCACATAGGGCGTGTTTCCATCCATGGCTATCAAGGGAACCACTGCATCGCGGTTTATATCCATGTTCAAATAACCCCCATCCTGCTCCCATACTGCCCGGACAAGCGAGGGAATGGCTAATAGTATTATTCCCATCAGGATTACTTGACGCATCAGGGGATGCCTCGGCTTATAAATATATTAATTATACCCCACCACAAGGCTGTTTTCTTGAATTTTCCGTTTAAAATGGCTAATTCACGGTTACATATTAAAACCCAATAATTTGCAGGCCCAGCCCCAAGCCCACATTGCTTAAATCGCCATCATCATATGATTCACCTTCCTCAGCTCCAAAAGTCAGATGGTAGTCAATGGAGGCGGTAATATTGAGCCATGAAAGCCCAAAGGGGTCGACGAGTAAGACAATACCGGGCTCCAACAGCAGGGTGTCGTTTGCACTTATATGCTTGACGCCTTGCTGGTCATAGACAAAATAAAAAATACTGGTCAAACCCATAAGCAGGTTGAAACGAACAGCCAGGCCGGGAATAATCTTCTGAATATATCCCCCCTCAAAACCGCCGTAAATCATATGGGTGGCCGCATTGTCCGGAGTCAGCGGTAAAAGATTGCGCGGATTCAGCAAAAAAGAGACATTCGCGCCCAAATAGGTTGAATCAAACTGCCAACCGCCGCGGACAAGACCAAAGAGCGCTGTTTGGCCGCACATAGTTTGCATCCTGGCGCCCAAACCCAAATAACCGCAGTTGTCAGGGATTTGCCGTTCATATGTCTCTTGAAAAAGCGCCTCCAACTTCACGTTTTTTCCAGCCTGACCATCAGTGGAATTCGTCTCCAACGCAGGCTGCTCCTGGCCGGGAAATGCGGGCATATCCAGTTCCGGGGTTTCATTCATTTCCCCCAGCCCGTCAGCTTGCGCTTGTACATTGGTGCAGGTAATGAATAAGCAAGTCAACACCAATAAACCAGTTGATAGAATATGGTTTAAATACCTCATCTTCATCTCCGGTTTTAAAAGATGCGATATGACAGCCAAGTGCCTATTGACCAGCTAAATCCCAGCTCATCCATAAAATCATGGTGCATTTGATTTATGACGGAAGGCGGAATCCCCACCGAAGGCTGTGGATACTCCGCCTCCAGGCTGTAATCAAAGCATTGACTCTTTTCCCATCTTCCGCTGAGACTGGCAGTCCACTCCAAATCCGTATTCAGTTGATAGCTCATGTTGGCCGACAGGCCGGCCGCAGTGATGATTTGCCGGTAACTCTCTTTATATTGTCTATAGTAGCTTTCGCGGGTCGATATGACAAAGGGGACCAGGTCCCCGGTAATATTGCCGTTGATTCCCATTCCCAGCCGCCAGCGCGTGTTGAAATAATAATCCAGTTTTCCTTCCACCGCCCCTATCGCAAAGTGGCGTTTGGGAATATCCTCTCCATAATTAAAGCGTTTATATTTATAATCCGCATAAGCTGAGGTTGTCAGTTGCCAATGGCGGTCTAAAGGACAGGCATAGTGTATTTCCAGGCCGGCATAGGTCGTAAAGGTGGAAACCTCCTCTTTTGAATAGGATTGCAGCACATTATCTTGGTTGTAGGTTGAAGCTTCATCATTGTCAATGTCCAACTCCGTGCCCAGCCGAAAGCCTGTTTGCAGGCCGAATGCCCGGCTATCCTCCGAAACATAGCGGTAGGTGTCGTCAACAACCAACAAGGCGGACAAATCCTCAGGCGCTACAAACCCCCGTGATATAATAAATGTCATTATCCTTTCAAGTGCTGACAGCATTTTAAGCCTGCCGTCAAAAACATAGACATTCCTGGCATCGCTTATCAAGGCAGCCAGCTCCAGAATCTCCTCCCGGGCAGCTGCTTTGCGCAGGCGTCCGGCGTCGGCTAAGTCCGCTAAAAGCTGCAGGGCTTGATAAGCATATTTGCCCTCAACCATTCTTCCCCATCCGCCGTTTATACTTGCATTTATTATAAAATTATACGTTTCTCTATTGTATTTTTCCTGCGATCTGCCGGCTGTGGTTGTATCTGTTTTTGACATTTGACTTGCGTTTCGATAAAAAATCGATTCTCTGCCATCTACTTTGCATTTTGAACCCAGAAATAGCCGGCTGCCTCCATAATACTTCCAATCAAAATCAAGCAAACCATTGATCCCTAAATTCCGTTGATGATTTCGGCCTTCCTGTTCCGTTGTCTGCGATGAATATTTGGTGTGATATACATATTCGCCGGACGACTCGTTGTATGATATTCTGGGATTTATTCCTAGCTTGATCACCTGTTTATCATTCTCCAACATATAGTTTAATGCAGGATTTATATAAAGGTTGGAATCAATATTCTTGCTGCTGTTATGGTATATTGCATAATTATAATTTAAAGTGCCATTTTGATCTGACCATTGCGAATGCCAGCCGCCTGTCCGAAAGACCAGCTCAAATTGTCTGATATCAAGCAGGGAGGCTTCGTCTATTTTAAAATCATCCTGATTCCAGGCCTTGTCACTTTCAGCAGCCGTGGCAAGACTCCATAATGTCAGGCAAGCAAATAAAAACGATGACAAGCAAAAAATCATGCGTGCCAAAACAAGCAGGCGTTGGCTTTTCATCGGCAGTACTTCCTTATTGAGATTGTAGTGCAGTGGATGTTATCCCCATGTATTATTAGACTGTAATCCAAGAGATTCCTTTTACACCTGGTTGATTTTTTTAAAAGTATATTATGAAAGAGGCCCACTAACGGGGACATGCCAACACCACAAAAACACCTAAATCAAGGGAAATAGAGGAGCGGGATGGCCAGGAAAAGTCCCCTGGCCCCTACAACCCAAACCTGCCGAAAATGCTGAAAAAGCCGGCCAGGCGCATCATGCCGCCAAACAGCATGACGCCGCCGATGAGGATCAGCAGGATTCCGGCTGCTATCTCCACGATGCGCAAATAGCGGCGGAAGCGGCTTGACCAATAGACAAAGCGCTCAACCGCGGCCGCGGCGGCGATGAAGGGAAGGCCCAGGCCCAGTGAATACACGCCCAGCAGCAGAATTCCCTGGCTGACTGTTTCCTTGGTGCCGGCCAGGGCCAAAATCCCCGCCAAAAGCGGCCCCACGCAGGGAGACCAGCCAAAGGCAAAGGCCATGCCGACAATAAAAACGCCGAAGAGGTTGATGCGCCTCTTTTGCACATGGAACCGCTTCTCAAAAAGCAGAAAAGGAATCTGCCAGATTCCGGTCAAATGCAAGCCCAGCACAATCAACAGCGCGCCGGCCACCCGCCCCAGCCAAAAAGCCTGCGCAGCCAGCCACTTTCCCAGCACCGTGGCTGATGCGCCCAGCAGCGTGAATACCAGGGAAAAACCCAGCACAAACACCACCGCCGCCAGGATGACGCGCTTCCTGGTCTTGCCCTTTTCCCCGCTTTGCATTTCCTCCCAGGTGACGCCCGCCAAAAATGAAAGATAGGCCGGTACCAAAGGGAGAACGCAGGGTGATAAAAAAGATATGATGCCGGCTAAAAAAGCGCCGGCCAGCGAGATTTCATTTCCCATGGTTTGTCTCCTCTTTTTCTTCTTTTACCGCGGGCGTATCCGGCAAAAAAATGATGAACCGGCTGCCGCAATGGGGTTCGCTTTCCACTTCCAGGACACCATGATGCATTTCGATGATCCTTTTGGCAATGGTCAATCCCAACCCGGCTCCGCCCTTGCGGCGGGTGAGGGCGTTTTCCGCCTGAAAAAAACGTTCGAAAATACGCTGCTGGACCTCGGGGCTCATGCCAATGCCGGTGTCCGAAACCGCCAGCATGTACTGGGCTTTTTCCGGCAGGTGCCGGGCGGAAAGGGTGATGGTGCCCGGCCCTTCGGAGAACTTGACCGCATTCACCACCAGGTTGGTCAAAGCGCGCTCGATCTGCTCCCGGTCCGCTGTCAAAGGCGGCAGCGACTCCACCAAGTCCATCACCAGATCCTGCTCTTTCATTTGCAATTGCGGGCCGAGATCGACGCTTATCTCCTCGAAGAGTTCGTAGAGCGATATCTTTTCATAATGCAGGGAGAGCGTGCCGGAATCCAATTTTTGCATGGCCAGCAAATCCTCGATCATGTTGGACAGCTTCTGCCCGTTTTCGAGGGCGATGTTGATGTAGCGGTGCAGTTTTTTGGGGTCGTATTTTTCCAGGGCGGTGTTGGCATAGCTTAAAAAACCGATGATCGAGGTCAGGGGCGTGCGCAACTCGTGCGATATGGTGGCGATGAATTCGGTTTTAATGCGGTCGACTTCCTTGAGTTTGACCACATCCTCGCGGACCTGCTCATACAGCCAGGCGTTTTCAATCGCCCAGCCGGCCTGCACCCCTATGGCCATAAAGATGTCCCATTCCTCCTCCAGCACTTTGCGTTCCATTTTGGAAAAAAGGGTCATCACGCCCTGAATCGCCCCCTTGGCGCGCAAAGGCACGGCCACCACCAGGCGGATCTCCGCGGCCAGCATCTCCGGCATATCCGGGCTGGCCACCTGTAAAAAGCCGTTGCTGGCCGCCCGGCCGATGATGCCTTCGCCTATCGGAATGCGCAGCACCCTGGCCAGCAGCTCCGGAGGCATGTTGGTATGCGCCCTGACTTCAATGTGATCATGCCCGGCCACCGGCGAGACGATGCCCATGGTAAAGCCCGTCAGCTCCAGGACCAGGCGCAGGATGTTGTTGAGCAGCGTGTCCAATTCCAGCGACTGGCTGGCCACGGTCGAGACATGGTTTAAAACCAGCAGGGTTTGGGACAAAACCTCCAACTCATTCGTGCGCTGGCGCACCTTTTCCTCGAGGCGTTCATTGACCTCGCGCAAAGCCTCTTCCAGGCGTATCTCCCGCGTGATGTCCTTGAAAATCGTCATGCTGCCGATCGGCTGGCCGTCCACGCCCTCCTCGCGCAGCAGGGAGAGGGACATGAGGATTTCCGCCGTCTGGCCGTTTTTACAGCGGATGCGCGAGCGCACGTTGAAATAATTTTTCGCCTCCGGCAGGTTTTGCATCAGTTCCTGGTACTTGTTTGGCTCCGCGAAGATAAAATCCAGCGGCCGTCCGATGACCTCCTCGGTTTTGTACCCCGTCAATTCCTCGGCCATCTTGTTGAAGGTATTGACCCGCTGGAGTGAGTCCAGGACCCAGATGCCGTCCGGCGAATTGGTGAAGAGATTGGTCAAATACTGGCTGATGCGCAGCAATTCCAGGCGCGCCATTTCCAGGTCGCGGTTTTTCTTTTCCAGTTCGAGGTTGGTTTCCGTCAAAAGCACGTCGCGCTTGATCAGCATCTTGGTAATGTGGTCAAGCTCCTCATAGGCCTGGTTGAGTTCTCCCTGCGGAACGAGAAACGGGTTTTTAGGCATGGTCCTTCATCCCATCGTTAAAATGACTATCGTCTCGTTATGGAAACACGATTCTTTCCCGGGCCGGCGCTGCATCGGAGCGACTTCGCCGTAGGCATAAAATCCGGCCAGGGGCACATCCGCGCCGATGATTTTGCGTATCTCCAGGATTTCATCATTGGCCTTGATGCCAAACAGGCGGCGCCGGGCAATGGCATTGAAAACCAGGGCGATCTTGGGCGCGCGCCCCTGCATCTGCGCCATCGCCTCCTGGGCCGCCAGGCGGGCCGCCTTTAGGGCGCTCTCCACGCTGCCGATCATCAGGCGCACCTGGGCGCCGGCCGGCACTTCCGCCGTAAAAAGGATGCTGCCGTCCTGGGCCACGGACAGCGGCGCCCGCAGCAAATACTCGTCGGATTCGGGCACGGCCAATCCCAGCGGATAATACACGCCCAGGCGCGCCAGTGGTTCGGTGCGCAGTTTCTGGGTGTATTCGCCGAAGTATTCATCATACAGGCGGATCGCCGGCAAATCATTGATTTCAAACAAACGGTTTCCCTCCGACTTGGTTACCGTGACCGGCAGCCCCACCGGCTCCCAGCCGTGGTGAACCCCGACGCCGAAG
>JAFGIQ010000280.1 GCA_016929575.1 candidate division FCPU426 bacterium | reverse complement strand
TGTCAATAGTCATCGCGTCTTTTTCAATCCCCATTTGGACATCTGATGTCTGGTCGCTGGGCGTTGAACCCTAGTTGGCTGTCAGCGGAGTGTTTTTCCGGTCCAGTAAAATGATCCGGCAATAGGATTGGATGAATATTTTGAGCATCTCAGGATCGTATTTTCTCCCCGAGTCGCGCATCATGACATCGATCATCTGTTTTTGCGCTTCACGGTTGTGCAAGGCCAGTGTTTCCGTCAGGTTGGCAAAGCCGTCGGCAATGGCAATAATCCGGGCATACAATGGAATCTCCCGGCCCTTCAGGCCGTCCGGATAACCGCTGCCGTCGTACTGCTCATGGTGATGGCGTATCACCTCGCAGGCGCCGGGTATAAATTTAATCGACGCAATGATGCCGGCGCCGGCCAGAGGATGTGTCTGCCACATCTTCACTTCTTCTTCGGAGAGTCCGTTTTTTTTATGCAGCAATTCATCCGGCAAAGCCACTTTGCCGATGTCGTGCAGCAGGGCCAGGTATTCCAGATTGCGAAACTCATACTCCGACAGCTGCAAACCACGGGCGATGATGAGTGCATAACAGGCGACTTTGGCGGAGTGCTCGTAGGTATAGGCATCCTTGGCTCCCAGGGCGGCAAACAAGGCCTGAACCGTATCCGTGTAATATGTATGCAACCGCTGTCCGCGCTCGTTGTTTTCCATTTTCAGGCCGAGGTAGTTTAATAGGATGGCAATGGTTTTTGAGGTCTCGGCCGTCAACCCCGCCCGCTGCTGGTCGGCATACAACAGCATGGCACCCTGCAGCCCGTAGTCTGTCAGCAGGGGCAATATCATCATGGATCCCGGGGGCAGGGGGTAATGCCGTTGAAACCCGGGATGGGTGTCCAGCCGTTCTATCAGCAGGGATCGCTGGCTGCGGGCAATGCTGGGCAGGAGGCGTTTTTCCAGCAATTCGCAATCGGCCTCCTGCAAGGCGCCGCCTTGGCTCAACCGCCGGCAGCCATGCTGCAGATTGCCGTCACGGTCGTACAGGCACAGGATCACGGCATCCAGATCAAACAGCGACTGGGTATGCTGCATCACCTCCGCCAGGAGCTTGGCATTGTCTCCAATCGGCCGCATGCTTTTTTGAATCATCTCCAGGGCCGAAAATTCGAGGATCTTTTTCTGAATCTCGTTATCCACTTCCAGCAAGAACGGCTTTACCTGCGCGCCCTTTTGGGGCGAAGGGGTTTCCAAGGCCCGGGAGACCTGCTGCATGATGGTTTGCGTGGAAAAGGGCTTGCTGATCACGGCGTAGGCGCCGGCTTTTTGGGCCAGGGGGGTGAGTTCCTGATTGATGTAGGCGGAGAGCAAGATGACCGGAATTTCGCCCCCCCACTGGCCGCGGATGATTTCCAGCAGCTGAATGCCGTTCAGCCGGGGCATGCGGACGTCGGATAAAACGACATCGTAATGCTTGGCCTGCAGGAGCGACAAGGCCTCCAAGCCGTTTTCCGCCTGATCGATATGATGCCCCTGCTCCTGCAACAGAAAAGAGAGCGCCTCGCGAATGCTCTTTTCATCGTCAACCACCAGGATGGAAGGCATGCGCCTCCTCCGCGCCGAGGCCGGCACACACTACTGCAGCAGGCGTTGGCGGTAACCATTAAGAAATATATTCAGCAAATCAGGATCAAACGCTTTTCCAGCCTCGCGTATCATTTCCTCGATTGCCTGATGGGGCTCCATCTTCTGGCAGCCGGGATAATCGGAAGTCAGCATATCAAAGGCATTGGCAACGTGTATGATTCTGGAGAACACGGGTATGGCATCGCCTTTCAAAGCGTCGGGATACCCCTTCCCGTCATACCGCTCATGGTGGGCGCGGACAATGCGTCCGCCTTCCGGCAAAAAATTGATGGGGCGCACTATGTTTTCCCCGACCACCACATGGGTGCGCAGAATCTGTATCTCCCATTCGCTTAATTTGGCCTTCTGCCGCAGAATCTCTTCGGGCACGGCGATCTTGCCGATATCGTGCAGCATCGAAAGATACTCCAGCCGCCGCTGCTCCAGCTCGCTGAGCTTCAGATGTTTGGCGATCATGGTGGCATACCGCGCCACCCGCGAAGAGTGGCTCCAGACGAATGAATCCTTGGCTTCAATGGTGGATATCAACGCTTTGACCGAGCTGTTGAAATAACTCTTCAACTCGTTGTACATGTTGGTGTTTTCAATCGCCGCCGTGGCCATGCTGGCCATAACCGACAAAAACTGCAAGGCGTCGCTGCTGAAATGCTCCGCCACCTTCTCTTTATACAACACCAACGCGCCCAACGTCTGGGTTTTGCGCATGAAGGGAATGCCCAGCAGGGAACCGGAGGCGTAGCAGTCGACAAACTCTTTGTCCAGCGAAAGATCCTTGATGTACAAGGAGCGGCGGTTTTTGTTGATCCATTCGAGCACATACTCATCCACGGTGGACGGTTCCACCCAGCACACCTGTCCGTCCTTATAGGCGCAGCGGTATTTATATCCGCCGCCTTCATGGTTGTAGATGACCAGCAATGCATAATCCGCGTCCAGGATCTGCTGCACCATACTGATGATGGTGGAACCCACTTTTTCTATGCCGGAAATCGCGCTCACGGTTTTTCCGATTTCATCCAGCACGGAATATTCCAGGATGCGGCGTTGCTGTTCCTGGCTGATCTGGCGGTGTTGGATCTTGTTTTTTTGGAGTTTGTCCAGTTCTTCAATGGGAGGAAACGTCTTTTGGGTAAGGACATAATTTACAGCTTCACGGACGGTTTGGATATCAAAGGGTTTTACGATCAAATCCCGCGCGCCCTGCTCCAGGGCCTGGCTGACGGTGGCTTCCGTGGCATAGGCGGAAATCAGTATCACCGGTGTCTGGGCCCCCCACTGGTGGCGGATGGTTTTCAACAACTCCATGCCGTCCATGCGCGGCATGCGGATATCGGTCAGGACCAGGTCATACTTTTTTTTTGTCAGATAGCCCAGCGCGTCCAGGCCGTCCATCGCCATATCAATGGCATGGCCGTCATTGGACAAGATCATTGACAGGGATTCATTGATGCTTTTTTCATCATCCACTACCAGAATATTCGACATGCTTCCTCCCGCAGTGTCGCCCGACGGGCAGCCCATAAAAATGGACACCTCTTCCTCTGCTGGAAAACCTTTGCCTAGTATCGACCTGTATTGCAGATTATTTATGTGCACCTGAGGGTTTTTTAACTTTCAGAACAAGGATTTCCCTGGTTTTCTCTTTCATGTCGCCGCATAAGTGTCCAAATTGGGATTGAGAAAGACACGGTACCTATTGATACAGTGGTGCCAGCAGGCAACCAGACTGCCGGAGATATCTTTTTGCCAAGGTGGGGCGGGAACGTGTGCACGAACCGCAGGGATTGATCGCGTCCGCCAAAATGGTTGCAGCCGTGGACTTTTCTTTTCCGCTGCCACCTTGGCAAAAAGATATCTCCGGCAGCCCTGACCGGTTAAATTATCGGAAGGACAAGGACGCCTCCGGCAGCCCTGACCGGATGGATTATTGGGAAGAACAAGGACGCCTGCGGCAGCCCTGACCGGTTAAATTATTGGAAGGACAAGGACGCCTCCGGCAGCATTCGCATAATTTGGCAGCAATGATATTAATACTTAAATATCGTACAGATTCACAAGTGTCCAATTTTGGTTTGAGAAAGACACGGTAACTATTGATAAATTGGCGCCAGCAGGCAACCACCAGACTGCCGGATATATCTTTTTGCCAAGGTGGGGCG
>JAFGIQ010000279.1 GCA_016929575.1 candidate division FCPU426 bacterium | reverse complement strand
TTCCGGGATCCGGAATGACGTTACATGAATACCGTTTGGAAAAAACGGGCAAGGGGGTTTTTTTCTCTTGCCAGCCATTTCCATATCAGACAGCAATGATTAGTAGTATTGCGTTGCCCAACTGGTTGATCGCAATAAAAACTCCGGGGGCCGGTATGCCATTTAATCGCAAACAGTGCAAATGCCCCAATACGTACCCGTCATCATGATCCATTTTGGGAGGCCAGGGGCGACAGGGTAAATACATCATTAAGAGCGGGATTATGCAGTATTTTTTCAAACAATATGCCTTGAAAGTCGTTTTTACCCTGCTGGCGGCTCTTGGTGTCACATTGTATTTGCTGCGCCTGGGGCAGCCGGAAACCGACAACCTGCAGTTTTTATACCTTTCGCTTTTTACGATTGCGCCTGCCATGCTGATAATGGATTATTGGGTGATATACAGATTATTCCTGCCGGTATTGGACTGGTTGCGATTATCCCAGGAAAGGGAAACCAAAGGGGCGAAGGAAACCCTGCTGGCTGCAAACCGGGTGTTGGTTTTTCCTTATCAGCTGGCGTTTTATTTTTTGATTGTATTCATGCTTCTGGCCGCCGTGGTTTTTCTGCTGCTGTTGTTTCTGAATGTTTTTTCCTCGGAATATTCTTTTTACATTTGCCTGGCAGTAATTCTGGCAGTCAGTGTGTGCATGCCGATAGTCCTGCATTTTTCCAAAATCATTCTGGACCCCATACGCCGTCAGCTCGTTTGGTGCCTCACGCAGCAGGATTTTGAGAGCGTCGCCTTTTCTTTCGGCATACGGCCGAAATTACTGCTGATCAGCCTTTCCTTGGCCGTTTTTTGCGTGGTTTTCGGATCACTGCTGACTTTTGAACCGGCCCAAAGGGCGATGCGGAAACAGGCTGTGTCCCACCTGGAATATACCCTGCAATTGGCGAATCGTTTTTTAACCGCGCAGGCAGGGGATGCCAGTACGGCTGAGCTGACGCGTTTTTTGGACGGTTTTCGTCCGGGGCCATCCAGCTATTTGTTTTTAATGAGCAAATCCAATCCGGTCATGATCAACAATCACAGCGGGTATTCATACAGCGAGCTAAAGGAAAAGGAAACGCACAATTTGGATTTGTTAAACGACATCATCGTGGTGGCGAGGGAAAATCTTCATGCCGGATATATTCTTGGCGGAGTGTATCATAGAAAAGACTTTACCGCAGCCGGGGGGCGGTTGCAAGGCGGGTTGGTTTTGCTGGTTGTCATCGCTTTGTGCATTGCCAGCGTCCTGTCCATTTTTTACTCGCAGGAAATCGTCTCGGCGTTGAGGCGGTTCATGCAGTCGGTGGCGGCCCTGCGCTCAGGGGATCTGACCGTGCGTGTCCAGTTTCTCAGCGAGGACGAGACCGGTGAAATGGGCAGATTCCTCGAACAGATGCGCCAGAGCCTGTATAATGTGAATGTGAAGATTAAAAACGCGTCATCCGTCGTGCTCCTCACGGCGCAAAAACTGTTTGAACACATCGATTCCGTCAGCAGTTCCTCGCATGCCATCAACCGCAATACCAACCAGCTTGAAGACACCATGAACCAGCAGTTTGAAAGGGTGGAATATGTCGCCGAGGTCATGAATCAGCTGCAGGATTCATACACGCAGGTTGCCCAACGCGCCGAGCTGACCGCCCATACCTCCAAACAGGCCTCCATTACCGCTGTGCAGGGAAGCCACGAAATCCAGGATATTGTGAACCAGATGGAAGAAATCCGCAGTGTTGTCCACGCCAGCCGTTTGTCCGTGGAACAATTGACGCAAAAATCAGGAGAAATCAGGGAAACCATCGGATTGATTTCGCAAATCTCGCGCAGCACCAATACCCTGGCTTTAAATGCCGCCATCGAAGCCGCCCGCAGCGGGGAAGCGGGAAGGGGTTTTTCGGTGGTGGCCGAGGAAGTGAGGAAATTGGCAGAATCTTCAGCCTCCGCCGCCCAGGTCATCGCCGACAAAGTCAATGAAATTATCATTGTCGCCCAAAGGGTTTACAATTCCATGGTCAAAGGCGAAGAAGAGGTTGAAAGCGGGCGGGAGATGGTCATACAGACCAACAATTCATTCAGGCAAATAGTCCAGTCTTTTCAGGACGCGCACAAACAGGCAAACGCCATTGCGCAGGAGACCGTTGCCCAATCGAAAAAAACCAAGGAAATAACCACGGCGGTTAAAGAGACGGCCGAGGTTTCAGAAGTAACCGCCGCTTCAACCCGGGAAGTGAAAGAAGGCACCGGCCAGCAGACCAAATCCATTGAAGAAATGGCGGGGCAGGTAAGACGCATGAATGCGCTGGCCGAAGAATTACAGCAGCTGGTTAACCGCTATAAACTGATTAAAAACATTTAAAGCCCGGCCTTTCACGCATCCGCCTTTGAAAACAGGTACCGTACACGCTACCACCGATGCGCCCAGCCGCCCTTTGGCAAATAGTGCTACTTTATTTCTTTCGCCAATTCATCAATAATCACATCAAGATCAGTCAGCTGGGAAAGCGACATGGGTTCCAGCATCAGGCCGCAGGTGGTGCAGTTTTTGTCCGCATTCCAGCGTTTCCATTTGATCTTGCCAAAACCGCGGATTTTAACAAAGGGATTCGGCAGTTCCAGGTCAAAATCAAGATAATTGGTTTCAATGATTTCGGAAGAGAGGGGAATATCCACCTGCATGCCGTTGATGCTCATATTGTCAATGCGTCCCCGGGATACAATCTTGCGGTTTGTTTTGTCGTCCTCGTACGTAAAGGTAATCGGCAAATCCACTTTGACCCTGACATCTGAACCGCGCTGTTTCTTCATTTTTTCTTAACCTCCCTTTGGGTATGGTGTAGGTCAGCCGCTTTCAAGCGGAGGACATCCAACAGGTAATGCTCCAAGGCTTCGCGCACAACAAAACTGAAACTCCGCCGTTTTTGCTCGGAAACGTTTTTGAGCAAATCAATTATCCGCGAGTCGTTTTCGGGCAAATAAAAATTGATGATCATACAGGCGCCTCCTCGAGTGCATATATGATATTATATGATATTATAATATAATGTCAACAACAAAATTGCTTAAAATCATTTTTTAAAATAACGCGCCTGGCTGGTTTTATCCGTGCCGCAAGACGCTTTAGCCTTCCCGCTAAAATTTTTTACCCGAGGGCAGGCGGCATTGACTTTCTATGACAGCCAAAAAGGACAAAATCGAATTTTCCTTTACAAATAAACAAAATTACGTATAATTCCTGGTACATTGGCGTCAATACGCCTAGATAAATGCCCTAGATCCCGGCAGGCCAGGGAATACCACGGCATATTTTTATGTGAGCGGAGGATGCATCATGTCCGGTCATTCCAAATGGGCGACCATTAAAAGATCCAAGGCTGCGGTTGACGCAAAAAAGGGGAAAATATTCACCCGGCTCACCAAGGAGATCATTCAAGCGGCGAAAACCGGAGGAGGCAATCCGGAGTTGAATTCCAGGCTGCGGACAGCTGTGAACGCGGCCAGAGCCGCCAATATGCCTCAAGACAACATCAAACGCGCCATTATGAAGGGGACCGGTGAACTGGCCGGAGAGGCGTATGAAGAAATTGTGTATGAAGGCTACGGACCCGGCGGAGTTGCCATCATGGTGGAGATTACCACGGACAATAAAAACCGCTCGGCATCTGACATCCGCTCCATTTTTACCAAGCGCAACGGCAACATGGGTGAACCGGGAAGTGTGGCCTGGATGTTTGAAAAAAAAGGACAGATCGTGCTCAACAAGTCGGAAATCTCGGAGGATGATCTGTTGTCTCTGGTGTTGGAAGCCGGGGCCGAGGACATCACTTCGGATGAAACAACTTTTACGGTGACGGTTGAACCGAATCATTTTGACAATGTTTTCACCGCAGTGAAAAGCCGGCTGGAACCGGTTTCAGCCGAAATCACCATGGTGCCCAAGACGGTCATGACCGTGGATGACCCCAAAAACGCAGAGGCGCTTTTAAAACTGCTGGAATCACTTGAGGACCATGACGATGTGCAAAAAGTGCATTCGAATTTCGATATTCCGGATGAGATCATGGAATCCCTTAAAGAAAACTGAGTAAGGAACCATGGAAAGAGGAATCGACAACCGCGCGGAAGATCAATGGCAGACGCTGCTGAAAGTCATGCCACAAGCCAGCGGCCTGGACAAAGCGCTGCGCGATCAGCTATACGGCCTGGTCAGGCGTTCGCTTTTGCTGGAGCACCAGGAAGCGCAAGAATCTGCGCGTATTTTTCATCCGGATGACGTCCAGGCCTTGCGTACCATGCAGGAATCCCTGCCTGTGGCTTCCGAGCAGGAAATCCTACAGACCATAGGAGAATTGCAGCTGTCGCCCGAGGAAGGGGAGTTGGAATTTGCGCATTGGGCTTTCCGGCGCCAGTCGGCCAGCGGGGAATTGCTACTGGGCGAGCAATTGGTCAAATTCAAGCTGGTTCGTTTGCATGATTGGCAGTACCTCTTGCTGTGCGAGCAGTATTTGGAGGCCGTCGTCCGCTGTTTTGAACGCGTCTTTAAACGGCCTGCCGACTGCTTTTTACCCCAGCCGCTCAGGGTCGGCCCACTGGCATGGTCGGCCTGGATGTGGATAACGGACTCCGACCCGGACCGCGCCCGCATCATGCGGGCGGATATACTCTCCCGCTGGCAGGTGTAGTGTGAAATACTTTTTTAACAAGTCGAGCGTGAAAATCATTGCCTTCCTGGCTGTCATGATGATGGCGGGAATACTGCTGCTACTCCTGCAGCCGCTGCATTTGGCGCTGTTTGGCTGGATGCTGGTCGCCAGCGGCGTTTTTCTCACCGCCCTGGTGGTGTATTTCTGCCGCGATCCGGAAAGACATTCGGCTGCAGCGGATGACTGTCTGGTCGCCCCGGCGGACGGGCTGGTGGTGCGCGTGGAAGAGGTTATGGAAGACAAACACTTGCGCGGCCGCGCCCGGCGTATTGCCATCTTCATGCATGTGGGAAATGTGCATGTACAACGGGTTCCCAGCAGCGGTATTTTGCGCTGGACGGAGCACAGACCCGGCAAATTCTGGCCTGTGCTCCATCCCCAAGCAGCGCGTGAAAACGAACAACGCTGGTACGCTTTTGAAAACAAGGGCTGTAATTATGTTTTGGTGCAAATCGCCGGCATGTTGGCCAAGCGGACCATCTCCTGGTGTACAACCGACAGTTTTTACCGGCGGGGGGAACGCCTGGGAATGATTGCCTTGGGATCGGAAGTGGATCTCTATCTTCCCACGCACGCAAGTGTAGCAGTAAAGGTGGGAGACAAAGTCGTGGCAGGACAAACGATTATCGGCAGGTGGCAGGCATGCCCAAAAGACCAGGCGTAATCCGCTCTAGCACCTACATATTGCCCAATTTGCTGACAGCTTTTAACCTTATTTGCGGAATAATAGCCATTTTATTGGTGTTGGAAAATTTCGCGGCCAAAAACACCGTCCAGCCGCAGGAATATATCATCTCCGCCTGGCTGCTGCTGGCAGCCATGATTTTTGATTTTTTGGACGGCAAAGTGGCCCGCTGGACGAATACCGTGAGCGATTTTGGCATGAAAGTGGATTCTTTTACTGATTTTGTCTCTTTTGGCATCGCCCCGGTTTTACTGGCCTATGCGGCTTTGCTGCAAAGCCTGCCGGTTGTGTTACAGATATTGCCTTGCTTTTTTTTCCTGACAGCCGGAGCCTGGCGTTTGGCCAGGTTTAACTGCGAGACTTCCAACCAGGCTCCGGCCAATTTTTTTAACGGGCTGCCGATCCCTGCCGCGTCAGCGCTGATTTCCACCATCATCCTGATCAGCGGCGGCCCCCAGCACGTGGTGCCGGCGTTTTTGGGACAATCGCTCAACAGCCTGCCGCCGGTAACGGCTGGCACCCTGGTAGCCTTTGTCATGTCCGCCCTGGCCGTTTTGATGGTCAGCCACGTACCATTTCCCGCATTCAAGCGGGTAAACCGCAGAAACTTGATCCTTCTGGCCGGGGTGGCCATCTTTCTCTATGTGCTCTCTTTGCTGTTGCCTTGGGGAAACATTTTTTTTCTGATTATGCTGCTTTATATTTTTATCGGCCTTTTTCAATATTTTTCAAACCGCGTTTTAAAAATGCACGAACAACGGCGCACACAACGGGTCTGAAGCAGGCCTTATACGTTCGGATGGGAGAGAGAAAAGACATGTCGTCATACTGGATGGGCTTATCGGAAAACAATAAAATTGATGTTGCGCCCGGAACTTCCTTTGGCCAGGCATTGAAGGAATTGAATCCGGCGCTGTACGGCAAAGCACTGGCCGTTAAAACCGGGGACAAGCTCTGGGATTTGTCCGCCGCGGTTCCGGAGGGAGGATGTATCATCAGCGTGGTGGATTTTTCCAGTCCGGAAGGGCAGGAAATATTCAGGCATTCCACCGCCCACTTGATGGCTGCGGCCGTAAAGAAATTGTTTCCGGAAACCAAAGTCGCCATCGGCCCTGCCATCAAAGACGGTTTTTACTATGATTTTGACCGCGACACCCATTTCACTCCCGATGATTTGGCGAAAATAGAAGAGCAGATGCAGGAACTGGCGCGCCAAAAACTGCCCTTTGAACGCAAAAATCTCTCCAAGCAGGAGGCGCATGATCTTTTCGCCGGCCTGCAGGAATCCTACAAGTTGGAATTGCTTGATGCCATAGCAGACCCGTCGGTTTCCATTTACTCCCTGGACGGTTTTGTCGATCTGTGCCGCGGGCCGCACCTGCCGCATGCAGGCGCCATCAAGTCCTTCAAACTGCTTTCCATTGCCGGCGCCTATTGGCGGGGGGATGAAAAAAACAAGATGCTGCAGCGCATTTACGGCACTTCCTTTGACAAAGCCTCGGCCTTGGAGCAGCATCTGCAGCGCCTTGAGGAGGCCAGGCGCCGGGACCACCGCCGTTTGGGCAAGGAATTGGACCTGTTCTCATTGCATGAGGACTCAGGCGCCGGCTTGGTCTATTGGCACCCCAAAGGGGCCATGATCCGAAAAGTGATGGAGGATTTCTGGCGAAACGAGCATCTGCAAAACGGCTATGAACTGCTCTACACACCGCATATCGGCAAAGCCCAGTTGTGGGAAACCTCCGGGCATCTGGTGAATTACAATGAATACATGTATGCGCCCATGCAGATAGATGAGCAGGATTATTATCTCAAGCCCATGAATTGCCCGTTTCATATTAAAATTTATAAAAGCAGCGTGCGCAGCTACCGGCAAATGCCCTTGCGCTGGGCCGAGCTGGGCACTGTTTATCGCTATGAAAAGTCCGGCGTGTTGCACGGGCTGTTCCGCGTGCGCGGTTTCACCCAGGATGACGCCCATGTTTTCTGCACCCGCGCCCAGCTGGAAGGGGAAATCCAGGAAGTCCTGCGTTTTGTGCTCTATATTTTGAAAACCTTCGGTTTTTCGGATTATGACATTTACCTGGCGACCAAGCCGGAAAAGGGAACGGTGGGCCAGGCCGATGTCTGGGAGGAAGCGACCCAGGCTTTGCAGCATGCCTTGGAAACTTCCGGCTTGACTTACGCCATGGACGAGGGCGGGGGCGCATTTTACGGCCCCAAGATCGACATCAAAATCAGGGACTCCCTGGAACGCACCTGGCAATGCTCGACCATCCAGGTGGATTTCAATTTGCCGGAACGGTTTGACATGCATTATATCGGAGATGACGGCAGGGAACACCGCCCGATCATGATTCACCGTGCGCTCATGGGATCCCTGGAACGTTTTTTCGGGATCATGGTGGAGCACTACGGAGGCGCTTTTCCGCCGTGGTTGGCGCCTGTCCAGGCGAGGGTGCTGACCATTGCAGACCGGCATCAGGCGTATGCCGCAGACATCGTCAAGCAAATGCGGTCACGGGGATTGCGGGTGGATGCCGACCTGCGGAGCGAAAAAATCAATGCCAAGGTCAGGGATGCGCAGTTGGAAAAGATACCCTACATGCTGGTGGTGGGGGACAAGGAAGTCGAAAACCGCAACGCCTCTTTACGTCTGCGCACCGGCGAAAACCGCGGTCCGCTTGCCATCGAGGAAATAGCCGGCATCATGCTGCAACACTGCCAGGATAAATCAGCGGAATTATAATATTATAATAAGGAAATCACCATGATACAAAAAAAAGGATTAGGCGCGGTTCCGGGTTTCAGGTTTGCGGCCCTCGCACTGCCGGATGAAAAAATGAAATTGGGGCTTTTATGCTCTGACCAGCAAAACACCATCGGCGCGGCGGTTTATACGCGCAATGACATCAAGGCAGCGCCTGTCCGGATATGCCAGGAAATGGATGCCAAAACCACGTGCAAACGTGCCATTCTGGTCAACAGCGGGAATGCCAACGCCTTTACCGGTTCGCAGGGATTAAAGGACGCCCGGCGCAGCTGTGAAGTTTTGGGGCAAGCGCTGGGGATTCCGCCTGAAACCTGCTATATGGCTTCCACCGGGGTTATCGGACGCCCTTTAAACCTGGACCGCATGCTGGCAAACATACCATCCCTGATGCGGGAACTTGCCGTTGACCGCGATACCGCATTTGCCGATGCCATTCTGACCACGGATAAAAGGGTCAAGCAGGCATCCGTAAGCTTTGAGCAGGACGGCAGGAAGGTAAGCATTGCCGCCTGTATAAAAGGCGCTGGCATGATCATGCCAAACCTGGCGACCATGCTTTGTTTCACGGTTACCAACGCCTTTCTCAGACCGGAATTATTGCGTGCGGCTTTGCAGGCGGCAGTAGAGGATTCATTCAACGCCATTACCGTTGACAGCGACACCAGCACCAATGACTCTGTTTTCATCCTGGCCAACGGGGAAGCCGGGCATCCGGTGATCACCAATATGAAGAGCAATGGGTTTCAGTCATTTAAAGGGCATTTAAAGAATTTATATCAGCACTTGTCCGAGGAACTGATAAGGGACGCCGAGGGTGCAACCAAAATGATTAAGATTCTTGTTACTTCGGCTGCCACGCCACAACAGGCGGCTGCCGTCGGCCTGGCGGTGGCCAATTCACCGTTGGTCAAGACCGCTTTTTTCGGCGAACAGCTCAATTGGGGAAGAATCGCCATGGCTGCCGGAAAAGTCATGGCCAATATTGAGGAAAACAAACTGGATATAAAAATCAACAGGCACTTTATCGTTAAAAAAGGTGAACCCCTCTATCATACAGATGGATACGCCCTTGCTGAAAAATCCCTGAAAAATGACACCATTATCATCGAGATCTGCATTAATCAAGGAAAGGCTGAAAAAACAATAATTACTTCAGATTTTTCCATAGATTATATTAAAATTAACGCCAATTATATCAATTGATATAATCGAGAAAAACAGGGTATTCCTTTCCATAATTGATGTATTGTTTTATATATTTTTGATATCTCTTTCATTAAAAAGGTTATAAATAAAAGCTATTTACTATTGATTATTATGGCACACCATTTGCTTCTTAATACTCCTGACAATACAGATTATTCATACGGGTATGGGTCAATGAACACTGTAATGAAGAAAAAATACGCCAATATCACTGAGCGCCTTTTGGCAATGCGTCAAAATGCCGGAGAAAATACCAAAATGATAGTCAAATATCACCTCCTCGTTGCCCGCTATTTAAGAATGAAAACCAAAAAAAGCAGTTTCATGCATGCATATTCTCAATTGCAGGGAATACCCTCAGGATTTGCAAATTAAATTTTTATCACATTTTACATTTGATCAATGCGGATAGGATTTTAATTTAATTTGGACAAGAGCGACCTGTGGTATAGATTCAAGATATTGAATTGGCGTTGTTAAAAGGGATGCGAAAAGTCGTAATTGGTATGTCGCATAATACATATTATGTTAACTATAATAGATTAGAAACTACTTTAATTATGAATTATATTTAATTTTATATCGATTTAAATATTAAGATGATTGCCCGGCAGTACGTTGCCCAGGAAGTTTTGGCAGAAATTTCATTTTTATCAATGCTTTTTCATCGCTCATCAACACACGTTGCAGTCTGAACCATAAACCGTAATTCTTTGGTTCCAGAATATAGCGCGGAACTTGTATTGATCTTCCCATGCCCTCAGGCCTTGTTTTCCAGTTGCCAATACTCTGGTTTTTATAACCCGGCAGGAGTTCGATTATCCGCATCATGGATATTGTCGATGCTTCCTGATCTGCTTTGGCGTCATTCAATGAAGCATAATCCTGCGCTGCCTGCAGGCCTGTAATTTTCTTCTGCTGAATCCATAATGCTGCAACCATGGCCCTCATCAAAACCCTGTGATTGCCTTCTGAAGGATCTGCAATCAGTTGGGCAAAGGCTTTGCCCGCAGAAGTGGTGTTGTCCTGCAATGCATTTTTCAGACTGGATTCCTTCACCTGTGCAAACAGCATGCGCATGTATTCCCTGCTATCGAGCCTGCTGGCCAGGCGGTGCAGGCGCGTTTTAAAGACACGCGGCACCAGGAACCCGAAACCCAATACCAGGCGCGCCAGGGGAGTCTTCCACGACGTTGGCAGAATAGAAAAAACACCTTTTTGCACATCTGCAGTATATGTCTCGTTCGGCCGTTCAGGCATGATGCTCTTAGCGGTTTGCAGGTAGGACAGCACTTCCCCCCCTGCCGGTTTGCTGCTGGTGGGTGAGGGCTCTTCTTTTGCATCCTGCGTTTTTACAGCAGCAACAGTCTTGGTGACATGCAAAACGCCGGCCCTTCTGATGACCAGCCAGGCCAATACCACCCCGGCGATGACAAAACCCAGGATCAGCCCCAGATAGGATCCGCTTTGCGCGGCATTTCCAATATTTTCCAGGGTGGCTGCCTGCGCTGTGTCGGTTAAACCAAACAGCAGCAATAATCCGCCGACGATTTTTATTACTCCGCTTCCCGTATCAGAAATAACCGTAGAAGTTACGCCAGATTCTGGTGAGCCGGCCTGCCGGCTGTCCTTATTGGCCTGCGCCCGGTCGCGCATGGCTTCCAGGGCCGTGACCAGCCTGCTGAGGGTGGACAGGAAAAACTCGTTTTTCTGGTAATCACTTATTTCCTCGGCCTTGATAAGCTCGTCAAGATAAATCCGCAAAACGTCAAATCCGGGAACGCCCTCAAACATCTTTCTGAGATACATGTTGAAATAGCCGTTTTTAAGATGTGCCAGGAGGAGGTCTGAACCCTGCTCTTCCACGGTCCGCATATCCCGGAGAAAAGCCGCCAAGCCCGGTTCGGTCAGCTGGAAATTCCCGTTATAGGATGTCTGAAAATCTTTATACTCCTCAAAGTTAAAATTGTAGATGATGTAGTACTGGCTGTTTTGATCGGGATGCAGCAGATCATTCACTTTGTTTATCATTGCATCGGGAGTGTATTTTTTTTCCATTTCCTGGAACAGGGTTTGAATGTGGAAGTCAAGTTCTTTGCTCACTCTTTTTTTCGTCAGCAGACGTTCATGCCAATAGCGCAAATAGCCGGCCATGGTGTTTACACCATTGAGGACTTTGGTGAGATGCGCGGATTGCAGGCAATGGACGTAAAAATCACCATGGGTGGCGCCTTGCATGTCATCCTGGGCCATGGTCAGCAATTCAGACATCAGGAGCTGGTATGATCGCGGTTCGGCATTGGCCGGCTCCACGGTGGTCCAGATATTGCGCTGGTTGGGGGAATTAATTTTGCTTTTTATCTGTCCGTCTGGTTCAACCAGGGACTGGGTGGCGATGATGCCCTGCTCGCCGATGATGCCTTCACCCCTGATTTTTTTATCCAGCAGACGCCATTGATTCCGGATTTTTTCCCATATATCCAGTTTCCAGGGCGAGGAGATTTTGACTGCGGTCATGCCGTTGATTTCAGTATACTCGCAGGTCCCGGTTTGATCGTCGGAGTCCAAGACCAGCACATCGCCGGCAACCAGGAGCAATTGCTTTTGTTCATCCGAATACTGCCTGACAAAAACCAGGTTGCCGGGATAAGCCTGGGTGGCCTGGCTGAATTCCCGGACCAGCCGATCCAGCTGCGCTTCCAGCTCGCGGCTTTCATCGGTCTCCTGCAGACGTCCGAAAATCACAACCTGCCTGCCTTCCCGCATGAGCTGGCGCAAATTGTCCTCGCTGAAGGCGCGGTACGGACTGGCCTTGACCTTGACCAGCCTACCTCCGTAAAAGGCAAAGGGTTGGCCGGAGTTGAGATAAAGCCCCATTTCCCTTAACAAAAGAATAAACTCCTCATTCTCCAGCTGCCATTCCGTGCCGTCTGCCAAGGGTCTGATGAATTCAGATAAAAGGATCCGGGCCGCTTGCTGACAATCCCCGGTAATGTTTTTGGGATCATCCAGGATGTTAAAAAGCGCTTCAGCAAGCGGCGTTTTAAATTTCTGCTGGCCGGTAATACCCGAAAGGCTTGCATCCAATATCTTCAGATACTCGGTCTTGAATATTTCCGGCCGTCCAGCCTCTTCCGAAGCCATAAATTTCCGCCGGGCTTCCGCAAATTCCGCCTTCTTTTCCTCTGCGATTTTTTCCAGGCGGAATCCCAATTGCTGTTCTGCAATATCCGCCAGTTCCTGCGCCAATTCCTTTTTGGCCCGGTTTTTAACCTGCATGATATCATTCCAGGAGAGGGTATTCAGCTTCATGATGCGATCAGGAAAAGTCTTGTTGAAAAAGCGGGTGAAAAACTTTATTACCCTGCCAATGTTTTCGCCGTTGGTGATGGAAACGATCCTGGCGTTCAGATCCAATTTCCAGTGCTGCAGCAGGACTATTCTTTGCTTGCGGCTGACCGTGTTGGGGGCATCCGCGCTTCTGACCCCCAGGCTGGTCATGTCCGCGCCGCCGTAGCTTACAACCCGGGTCCATAACCTGCGCGGTAATCTAAAAAGGTACCAGATGCCGGATACAAAGCCCGCGTCCCTCCCCTCCCGGTTGCCAAAGGTGTGGGTCGTCATGGCAATAAGCGATCCGGCCAGGGACGAATTATCATCAAGGCTCTTTTCTTTCAGCGCGGCGACGGCAAGCGAGGTTTGGGCATCATTGCCCCTGATGACAGCAGGCTGGTAGAACTGTTTTTTATCACGGTATTCCGCTTCCCTGTTTTTCTCCAGTTCCTCCAACACCACATCGGCGGCTTCGCGGTAAAATGCGGAAAACATTTCCCAAGAGGCGGGATTGGCCGCGGAATTATAGGCATACAGCATGTTGGTGTATTTTGCCGGCTCTTCCGGGTCCAGATCCTCCTCCAATAATATGACACGCACACCGTTTTCCTGAAAACCCTGCCAGACTTTGATCTTGGTGCCATCGGCCAGAGTATGCTTTTGAATGACTTTCAGGTCATTGAGGCCGAGATCCTGGTCCGTGATTCTGGCCAATGTGCCTCCCGTGGTTTTGCGGTTTTGGTAGCGCACAGTGACAATGGTCGTGGGCGCACCTATCTTCATGGCCGAGTCCGCATCCACATCCAGGACATAGGCCAACCCGCCGCCGACCGGAATATATTCGGCAGTCAAAAAATAGCTTTCTCTGCCCGCCATTTCCGGCGCCTTGTTCTGCAGCCAGTTGTCAGGCACAATGTCAAACATCATGAGCAAATCATCCGCAATGCCGGATTCAATCTGCTGGTAATTCTCCTGCAGGAATTCCAGCAGCAATTCCTGCAGGGCCGGGCCTTCGTCTGAAAAAAGCGGCAGCAAGGAGGCGGCTTTGCGCCAGGGATACCGGGTTTCAATGAAATCCAGGGGAAAATTGTCATCCATGATATGGCCGGCACCGTCGAGAAATTCTATAAAATCATTCTTGGCTTCCAGCAGTTGCTGCCCGGCCTCGGCGGAAGCATCGCCGGCAGCGGCTGCTTCACGGGCGGTTTTAAAGCGTTGCAGGTTTTCCACCAGCAGCTCAAAATATATTTCCCAATCCTCCTGCATGATCTTTTTTTCTTTTTCAGCAAAATCCCCAGTGATCCATTTGCCATAGGCCAGGTTGCCCAGCCTTACCAAAACAAAATTCCAGGCAAGGTGGATTAAAAAAGCGAGTGCAAAACCGGCCGCAATGCCTGCAAGCAAGTTTCCGGCTATCCCCAGCCCAAAAATTCCCAGGCTTCCGGCCAGCAAACCGCCGAGGGTCGCGGCAGCCATGGCAAAAGAGAGTAGCATGAGCTGAAAAACATGTTTGCCGGTCCGGGGCACCTCCCTGTGTCTTTTGGCTTTTTTATCCCAGATGACCACAGTCCGGCCGTGTGCCAGGGTGTTGAGCACTGCATACCCCAGGCCGCTGACTGTCAGCAGGACAGGCAGGAAGCGGGAGTGCGCCACCTGGTCAAGGGACAATTGCCCGGACAGCCAGGGCGCCAGCACGACCAGCAGTCCGGCGCCCGCCAGTACCAGCAACCAGAGATTTTCCTTGGCAATGGACTTGACCGCCGGCCCCGGACGTATGGTCCCTTTTGGCGTGAAGACATCCAACCGCTGTGAAGGCAATATGCCGGCAACCAAGGCCGGGACAGCCTCTGGAACTGGCTGCTGTTTAATCTCGCCTTTGCCCTGTTGCGCCCGGTCCATCATCTCTTCACGCCAGGCACCGACAACATGATGTTCGCCCATCAGGCGTTCTTTTTCCTCTATGTCTTCGGCGGTCACTTCACGGTTGCGAAGCATCATGCCCAGGGTGACGAGATTGGCCGCATTGTCCTGAATGATATAGTTGGTTTTGGTGAGGGCCGCAGCCTGGCGGCTCATGCGCCGAAAGCGCAGAGGATTAAGCAAAAGCCAATATATGCGTCCGGCAACTGCCCGCACATCGCCGGTTTTTACAATATACCCGGTTTTTCCCTGCTCCACTTGTGCGGGCATTCCACCCTCGTCATAAATGATTTCAGGAACGCCTTTTTGCAGGGCTTCAGTGATTTTAAATTCGAATCCCTCCCGGTGGGACAACTGGGTGGCTATGGTGCTGGAGCGCAAAACCGCATTTAAAAGCTGGTCATTATGGGGAGCCAGGATGACTTTGATGTCGTCTGCGATGACGGCAAATTCAGGACGGGATTTATAGGCCAAAGCGTTGCGGTACAGGGGCAGGGCTTCAGGATCATCATCCGCCGCATTGCCCATAATGATCAATTGCGGGCGCAAGGCAGACTGCAGGCGCTCCAGCAGTCTTGCCAGTGCAGGCGTAAACGGCAGATGATGGCGGGCTGCCCAGCGGATTGGCACAGCCACTGCCCTGAGCACATTCTGTATCTTTTGCAGCCGCAGCCGCAACAGGCGAAATGCTTCCAGTGCATCCTCAATGCCCTTGGAGGGATCAAAGCGGGCTATTTGCGTTATCAGGGGCCTGCCTGTATCCAGCGGTGTTTGTTGCTGGCGGACGGCAAGCTCATTGAACACGCGCAGGTAATACTCCCTTTGCCACTCGGTCAGCGGTTTGTTCATTCCATCCAGGGGGACGGTGGCCGGGTACATCTGCAGGATTTTACTGTCCGGAGAAAAGCCGTTTGGCACAAAAGCTTTTTCATGGAACAAAAACAGGTCCGCATCCTTGATCTGTTCCTGCAGATAACGCCAGGCCTTGTTTGCCGCCGTGCCTTCCTGGTTTATTTTATTGACGTCAAGTTGGATGTGGCAGCGCCAGATGATTTTTGCCTGGGGGTTGATCTGCTTGATGTGTTTGATTAAAGCCGCGGGTTGGGGATCATCGATGACAAAGACATTTCCCCAGCGCAGATGCGGTTCGAATTTCCGCGCGTGCGCCAAAGTCCAGTCCTCCAGCTTTTGCCGGTCGTCATCCTGCAATGCGTTCTCCTGCCCCAATTGCAGGACATTATGGTATTTTTGTTTGGTCAGGTCGAAAATGCCGC
>JAFGIQ010000278.1 GCA_016929575.1 candidate division FCPU426 bacterium | reverse complement strand
TTCCTGCGGACCGTTGAGCGCGCAGATGCCCGCAATCTGAATCGGCGCAAACATGCCGTAATCCAGATAACTCTTGATTCTGGCCAGGATCGCCACTGCCGCGGCGTTTCCAACCATAAAGCCGATGCGCCAGCCGGGCATGTTATAGGTTTTGGACAAGGAATAAAATTCCACCGCCAAATCCTTGGCTCCCGGCACTTGTAAAATACTCGGCGAACGATAGCCGTCAAAACAAAGCTCTGCGTATGCATGGTCGTGGATGACAAAAAGATTCTCCGCCTTGGCCAGGGTGATGATTTTTTCAAAAAACTGAAGATCCACCGTGGATCCCGTGGGATTGTGGGGATAAGAAAGGAGAATCGCCCGCGGTTTGGGCCAGGCGTTTTTGCATATCTCTTCAATGCGCGGAAACAAATCTTCACCGGGTTTGAAGGGTATGCCAATAACATTCCCCTCGGCCAGCACCACCGAGTAGGCATGAATGGGGTAGCACGGCGTCGGTACAATGACCGTATCTCCCGGATTGAGCAAGGCCAGAATGAAATGCGAAATGCCCTCCTTGGCCCCAATCGTGGCGATGGCCTCTGTATCCGGATTGAGCTCCACGTTAAAACGCCGGCGGTACCAGGCACAGATTGCATCCCGCAGTTTATAAACCCCCCGCGACACGGAATACCGGTGGTTTTGCGGCTTGACCGCGGCTTCCGTCAGTTTGTCCACAATATGCCGGGGCGTGCCCATATCGGGGTTGCCCATGCCAAAATCGATGATATCCTCCCCCCGCGCCCGGGCGGCTTTCATCTCCGCCACCACCTTGGCTAAAATATAGGGCGGAATCCTGTCCAGCTTGTTTGAATTCATTTCCAACACCTGCGCCTTTCTTTTCACCTGGCTGCCAGCGGCCAGTTTATCCCCCTTGAATAATATCCAGCTCCAGGGGCTTTATCTCACTCAAACGCCGCATATGTGCATACCGTTCCCGGATTTCTTTTTCATTCAAATGGGCCAAACGGCCGATCGAAAATTCCTCAACCGTGAAAGAAGCCATAATGCTGCCGATGACAGCCGCTGATTTCAAGGCATCCATATTCACCTGTTTTTTTTGGGCCAAGGCGCCAATCAGACCCCCGGCAAAGGTATCGCCGGCACCGGTGGGATCAACAACCTTGTCCAGCGGGAAGGCTGGCAGCAGGCCGACCTCTCCTTCCCAGCAAATCAGGGCGCCATGTTCCCCTTTCTTCACAGCCACTCCGCGGGGCCCTTGTCCTTGAATCCAGCGTGCCGCCTGCAGCAGATTATCCAGTCCGGATAACTGCCTGGCTTCCGCGTCATTCACCACCACCATGGTCACCCGCTTTAAAACCTGGAGCAGCGCCTGGCGTTTCGTCTCTATCCACAAATTCATCGTGTCCAATAGTATAAATTCGGGGCCGGACATGGTGTCCAACACCTGCAATTGCAGCTCCGGATGGATGTTGGCCAGAAAAAGAAAAGGCGCGGGACGAAAAGCAACGGGGATGTTGGGTGCAAAAGAGGCGAATACATTCAAGCGGGTGTCGCGTGTAAAAGCCGTGCCCATGTCTTTTTCGTAATAACCGTACCAATGGAAGGTTTCGCCGTCCGCCTTTTCCAGGCCGTCTAAAACTACGCCGTGCGCTTCCAGCACCCGCATGTGTTCCCCGGAAAAATCCCTGCCGACCACGCCCACAATTCCAGGAGAGGCGTAATAACTCGCCGACAAAGAAGCATACACCGCCGATCCGCCTAGTACGTTTTTAACTTCTCCAGCAGGTGTTTTAACATCATCCAAAGCGATTGATCCGACAATGACTATATCCATGCGGTCTCCCTTAACCTGCCCGCGGTGTAATCCGCTTACGCGCTTCGACCTCCCCGGCGCCGAAACTGCAGCCAGGTTTTTAATAATGCCATGAAGTCCAAGCATAACACAAACAAACATATCCAGCAAATCCAATTCCCCCAGCGGGTGTACAGCGTTAAGCGCTGCCGAGGGTGTATCTCCTCCACCAGCAGGCCCATCTGGTTTAATGGGACGGTCCCCAAACGCCGGCCGCGGGGATCAATAATGACCGAAACACCGCTGGTGGCTGCGCGTAATACAAAGCGTGCGTTTTCGGCGGCACGCAAGGCGGAAAAAATGGCATGCATGGTCGGCGCCGCCGTGGTTCCAAACCAGGTGTCATTGGTAACAACCACCAGCACCTCGCTGCCCATGCGGCTCAAGGCCGAGGCATGCCCGGGAAAAAGGCTTTCAAAACACACCAACACCCCCAAATTGATTTTCCCTCCTGCATAGGGCATTTGCAAAACCCGGCGCTCTCGCCCCGGCGAAAATCCCGCTCCTCCGTACCGCTTGACGATTTTATGCACAAAAGCCAGAAGTGAATCTTTCAAGGGCACGTATTCACCGAAAGGAACCAGATGGATTTTTGATGTCCTCCCCCTGTTTTTCCCCTCCTGGTCGAGCAAATATACCGTGTTGTAATATTCATACCCCTCTTTTTTTGATATCTTCATCTCATCACTTGCCACCAGCTGGGCCACCTTCCATTCCTTTGACCATCCGCGCACCACCGCGGCCAAGGAATGCTCAACATTAAACACCCCGGGAAAAGCCGTTTCCGGCCATACCCCCAGACAGGCATTTTGCACCACCGCCTGTTTAAGCAAGGTGGCATATACCGAAAAAGTGTTGTTGACATACGCCTCATCCCAGTTTTGATCCTGATTGATATTTCCCTGCAAAACCGCCGCCCGGCAGGAGGGCGGATCATGCACGCCGCGGCTTTGCCGATATTCGTAGAATGCTCCAGCCAGCATAATGATCAAAACAACCGCCAAACCCAGCCAGCGCATATGCATTTTCCAGTCAGCAGGCATGCCGGGGATTTCCACCGCACATGCCTCCTGGCCCCTGCAAGCCGGAAGGAACTGCGCCAGCAGGACATAGATGCCGGCATTTACCAATACACTGATAAACGAAAGCCCCCAAACACCGGCGACAGGCGCGATGCCCATCAGCCAGGCATTCTGGTGATGCGCATATCCCAGCACCGCCCAGGGAAACCCGGTAAGGAAATAATTCCGTATGAATTCCAGGCCTAGCCAGAGCGTCACCGCGGCACTGACGCGCGGCACCCTGCGTAAAATCAGCGCGTGATAGAACCGCAGGAAAACCGCCGGATACAGCGCGAGATAACAGGTCAGGATAAAAAACGCCAGGGGTCCCAGTGGATGCATGGACTCCATCCCGCACATCCAGACAATAGAGATGCCAAAATAGACAAATCCGTATAAAAATCCCCACCGCCAGGTTTTGCCCATACCGCCGGGATCACGCACGGCCAATAGCGGCACCAGGCAGATAAAAGCCAAAAACCCGCCGGGCCAATCCAAACCAATCCACAGCGGATTAGGGAAGGCCAATGCCGCCAGCAATCCTCCGCCGCCGGAGAGCAGCAGGTTTCGCAGGGGTATATTCTGCATCCAAGTGGTGCTGCTTGTCATGTTTATCCGTTCCTCGCTTCTTTTAACACCCCACCTTTTTCTCCCCGCGTGTGGGTCGGGAAATTCAAGGTCCCGTGTGGCTGCCCGGCTGTGTAAACAATGCCGCCAGCCCGCAAATAAACTTTCCCGACAATGCCCAGGTTTCGCGTAAAAAATCGCCCAGGGTGATAACCTCGGGCAGCAAAATAGTGCCCACCACCACTATCACCAGGAGATTCATCAGGTAGACAAAAGAAAGGGAAAAAAACACGCCGACCTGGGCGATGTCGCTTTGTTTGTCCCGCAAGGAATGCAGGGTGAGGGCAAAATGAAAAGCCAGCGTACAGCCGATGACAAAGGCAAGGATGGGATGAAACTGGGGCGCGGCGATGACATAAATGGGTAAAAGTAAAAAAGTGTACAGCGGGAAAAAATACGGAGCCAGGGCGATAAAAAAATTGGTTTTCGAAAGGGTGACTTGACCGCCTTCACGCGAGACCAGCAATGATTTGATGCGGCCTCCCAAAAGCACGGCCCAAAAAGCATGTGTCAGTTCATGCCCCATGATGTGCATGAAAACAGGTTTCCAGAGGAGAAGGTGCATCACAATATAGACACCCGCGCCGGTCGCCAAAGCCAGCTGGGTGGACGTGGCAAAGGCAAAGTGGCGCAAATGATCAAGCAAGACCACCGTCGCCATCGCATTAGGAATCAGCAACAGAAATCCGGCAGTCCATTTCCCCCAAGAAGGGGGCGTTTTCTTTTTCCTTTTTATTCTTGGACACATGATCGACTCAGGCAAGCGTGGTTTGGTTTCGCCCGTTCTCCTTGGAGCGATATAAAGCCGCATCGGCCGCTTCGATCAGCTGCAGGGGAGACTTGGCGTCTTTGGAATATTCAGCCAAACCGATCGAAATGGTTACTGTGACCTGTTCCCCGTTTAGAACAAAGGATATCTTCTCAATCGCTTTGCGCAGGCGTTCGGCGGGTATCATGGCCTCTTCCTTGGATATTTCCGGCATGATAACGGCAAACTCTTCACCGCCATACCGGGCCGGCACGTCCACATCGCGGAAATTATCCCTGATGGCTTTGGCGACTGCTATTAAAACCTCGTCCCCTTTGGTGTGGCCGTAGGTATCATTGATGTTTTTGAAATGATCAATATCGGACATCAATAAAGTGATTTTATTGTGGTAGCGGTCGGCCCGTTTGATCTCGTCATCCAAGCGCAGCTGGAAATAGCGTTTTAAAAACAATTTGGTCATGGCGTCGGTGATGGCCTGCTCATAATGGCGGGCATTTCTCAGCGCCAATGCGGACAAGGAAGCCAAGGTGTTGATAAAATCTTTTTCGCCTTGGACAAATTCCTCTCCCGACAATTTTTTCCCCAGAATCATTATCCCGATGATCTGGTCCTTTGCCATCAAAGGAGCAATCAGATGGGCTTTATAGGCATTAAAAAAATCTATTTCATTTTTATATTCCGATTTTTCCTCCAAGTCGGACATGAGCAGGGATTGTTCGTTCATGCGCAGCAGATTGAGAAAATCCTCCGTGGTTGCCAGGACCTCCGCCCGTTGGGGATCCTTGCGCAGGCCTTTCATGTATACCTTGGTCATCACCTGTTCGTCATCCTTTGCTTCCAAAAAAAGAATGGACATGGTGGTGATCCCCAGCTGGCCCATGGAGGTGAAACAGGTTATTTTCAAAATGGATTCCACCGACAACGTGGAGTTCAATTCCTTGCCGATGTTGAATAGCGTGAACAGATCGTATACCTTTTTATCCAGCTCACGATACGTCTTTTCAATGATCTCGGCATGGGAAGCCAGTTCCCGGTTTGAGGTTTCCAGTTCCATGCGCTTCATTTGGGCATCCAAAACAATCTGATTGAAATTGTTCGCCAAAAGGCCGATTTCGTCATCCCGCACCAGGGAAATACCGCCTTTGCGCATACCCTGCAATGTTTCTTCCGTTTCCCGGATCAGCACCTGGATGGGTTTGAGCAGTTGGGAAAACATCAGATAGTTAATCAGCACGGTGACCGCGATCAGCAGCAGGCTGATAAACAAAAGCAGGAGTCCCGTGCGGGTGCCGATCATCCTTATGCCTACAAAAACCACCAGCAACAGACCGACGATCAGCACCAGGCTTCCGTACAGGATCAGTATAAACTTGCTGCGCTGCAGAAATGGATTCCGCAAGTCAAACAAGGTGTGGCACCTCGCTTTTAAAACCTTTTCACCATCCGCAACTCATTGGTATGCCCTGTGCTGCGGTATTCGACCTCGTCCATGAATTTTGTGATCAAATACCGCCCCAGCCCGCCCACCCGGCGTTCCTCTATGTGTTTCTTCAAGTCCGGCAGGGGTGTGTTTTTGCTGTCAAAAGTGCGCCCGTGATCGCGGATAACGATTTCCAGTTTATCAGAATATAACCAGGCCTCAACTTGTATTTCCTGATAGGGGTCAAAAGAATAGGCATGCTCCACCACATTGGCCAGCGCTTCATCCAGCGACATCTCGATTTGCGATATCTTTTCCTCTTCAATGTTTTCCTCGCCGGAAATACCGACAATAAAATTGCGCACATGGTTAAGGTAGTTGACGTCACTGGGCATTTTAAACTCAAGGTGTTTGACATAACCGATATCACTGTGCTTGCCGTGTTTCAGGGGGATGACATGGCCGAATTTATCGACATAATAAATCTCGTTGCAGTGTATGCAGCGAAAAATATCAGCTTTGCCGGAAATATTGTCCTCGCGGCACCCCGGACATTTTATTTCAATGGGAAAAACCACGGCGGCGCCCTTCTCCACCACCATGATTTCAATTTCACCAATGCTTTCTCTTTCCCAGACCCGCACTTTCAGTTTCCCGGGTCCGGTGACAATGACGCGCCCGCGCCATTCGCCGGAGCTAAAACCTCTGGCCAAAACCGGCGAGATGATGCCCCGGTCAACAATAAGGTGGGGATGTCCCAGGTAATCACGGCAAAGCTGATTCCCGGCATCCAGGGCTTGTATATACATGGTAAAAGGTTCGCCGGATACAATCTCTTTGGCATTGATGTTTATATTAAAATGTTGCACTCCCATAAGCCTTTACCTGGTATTACCATCCGGATTTCCCTGCAAATGCCTATTCGCTGGTTAAAACTCCAATTCCACCATCGCCCCTGCGACCGCGCCCGCTCGCATGCCCGGCAATAAAAATCCACAGGGTGGACGCCTGTGGTGGATGAGTCCTGATGCATTGGCGGCGGCATATTTCCACGCGCCCACCTGACTGCCGTGGTGCGAATGGCAGCAGACGGATGTGAGGCGCGGCGGGAAAAATCCGGTTTGACAAATTATTGCCCTTCCGTGAATTTCGCAACCGCAGCCGCTTCATTGTCAACGATCTCAAATAATTCCGAAAAACCCAAAAGGTCGAAAACTTTGTATATCTTGGGGGAGAGGTTGATGAGTATGATGTCGCCGTTGTTATCCCGGATTTCATCAATAACACCCATAAACGTCCCCAAACCGGCGCTGCTGATATAATCCAGCTTGGCCAGATTGACAATAAGCTTAAATTTTTGCTCCTTAATCAGGCGATTAAAAGTCTCCTCCAGCTCAGCCACCGTGTAGGCGTCTAAAAAACCTTCAACATCGACCACTGTACATTCGGGACTAATGGAAGACTTTTGCACATTAACACCGATTTTCTTCATTCACACACCTCCACCCGCTCACATTAAGCAGGCAGTTTACCATAAAAATCTTTATCCTCAAAGTCTAATTTTAGCACCATGTTTGTATAAATCAAATCAAATATTTATCCGCAGATTACACAGATCGAAGGGGTGTAAAATACGGCGTTCCCGCCTTGACGGCAGCAGTAAAAAAGCCCCTGACCGGGGGTGTTTTTTCAAGCAAATCCGGAGGATGGACGGCGGCGGTTCAAAGACTAGCGAATATTCCCCATCGCGTATACGGGCAGTTTTTTCGCCTTATTCGACTTTAACCGTTATCAATGTAATATCGTCGTGCTGGGGAGCCCCGGAGGTAAAATCCATCAATTCGTTAATGATGGTGTCATTTAATTGCTGGGCATTTAAACCAACATTGCGGCCGACGACCTCGGCCAAACGTTCCTCGGTAAATTCCTCTTCTTTGGTGTTCATCGCCTCGGTTACGCCATCGGTATACAAGGCAAACACGTCTCCTGCTTTTAAAGGAATATTCATGGCCTGTGTTTTTTTATCAAAGCGGTCCCCTTTATCCAAACCCAAAGCAATGCCTTCGGGATTGAACATCTCCACTTTCCCATCGGGATGGCCTACAATCATCGGATTGTGTCCGGCATTGGCGCAGTTGAGGATTTTCTTTTTAATATCAATAAGCGCAAAGAACATCGTAACAAACATGCCGCGTTTGATATCCTTGTACAACAAGGCGTTGGTTTTGGAAATGACGGTATAGGCATCCGCCAGATAAATCTGGGAGCGCAGGATACTGCGCGTCATGACCATGCCCAGGCAGCCGGGAATGCCTTTGCCGGAAACATCCGCCACGGTCAGCCCCAGAATATTGTCCTTGACTTGGTGAAAATCATAGTAATCACCGCCCACTTCCTTGGCTGATTTATAAAAAGAGACGATCTGCAGGCCCTCGATGTGCGGATCCTCCTTGGGCAGGAGCACAGCCTGGATTTTACGGGCTGTTTCCAATTCCTGTTCCATTTTCTCTTTTTCGATCAAACTTTTCTGGGCGTTCTTCAAATCGCCGGTCATTTTATTGAAAGTACGGGCCAGGTTGCCTATTTCATCCTGGCTTTTTACGTTAATCGTATAATCAAGGTTTCCCTGGCCGATGATATGCGCACCGGCTTCCAGGGCGCGGATGGGTTGCACAATAATGCTGACCAGGATTAAAGTCACCACTATTCCGGTGAAAATGAAACCCAAGGCGATGAATACGATCTGCATGACAGCGTTGCGAATGACCTCTTCAATCAGTCTTTGCGACAAACCAATGTGGACTTCCCCCAATTTGGCCTGGTTTTGCAAAAGCACCGGAATGGCAATATCCACGGTTTTTATTTTTTCGAACATGAACGGGCGGGAAATACTCATCATGCGTCTTTCCAGGGGCAGCACGCCCAAGGGCCGTTCATATGTCTTCCCCGACTCGCTGATTTTATTATGCGCCACAATCATGCCGTTTTCATCCACCAGCAAAGCGTACATGACACCTTTGTTGCCCATGGCGTCTTTAACCAGGGAAGCCAAAGGCAAAATTTCCCCCCGCAAGAGGGGTTTGGCGGCATTCACCGCCATGTTTTTGGCAATGGTAATGCCGCGTTGCTCCAATTCGGTGCGCAGTGCGCGCTCTTCGCCCTGCAAAGCGAAGAAACTGATGAAAATGATGGTCAAGGTCAAGAGCAGGGTGACTGAAAGCCCGAATTTGTAGCGCAGGCTCCGCTTGGATTTGGGCGGATTTTCAGTATTGGGCTGGACGATCGGTGTGGCACCATTGGCGGGCATGTGGAAACCTTCCTGGAAAGGATAAAAGGCTATTGTGTTTTAATACCACGTTTTTCCATTTCTTTCAATTCCATTTCTGCCTTGGTGATGGAACTTTTCGCCTCCTGGTTTTCAGGGTCCAAAATCAGAATCTTCTTCCAGACTTCGATCGCCCGGCGGTTTTGTCCATCCAGGTAGAGGGAAACACCGTCATAGTAAAGCTTTTTAATCTCTTCTTTGCTGACCGTGACTTGTGCGACCTTGCCGGTAAATTTGGTCAGATATTCATTGGCTTCCGCATTTTCGGGATCCAGGATTAAAATCTCATTGAATTTTTCCTTGGCCTCCGGGATACGGCCGGCATTTGCCAGCTCAATTCCGCGGGCCATCAAGGCCTTGACATTTTCACGCAGCTGGGTGCGGGCTTTGTACAAAAGATTCTTGATTCCCTGGTCTTTGGGGTCCATTTCCAGTGCACGCTCCAAAAAGGCGATCGCCTCGCGTAATTTTCCCTTGGAATACAACTCTATGCCTTTGCGGTAATTTCTCTCAGTTCCGGACTGCTGCTCTTTTTGGACTTTATTGACCATTTTTTTGGCGACAATATTGCTGGGATCTTTTTTCAATGTTGTTTTCAGATCCATCAACGCCGATTTTACATTGGTTCCGCGTTGCAGGCTGTCCATGGCTTGCGCTGTCTTAATGGCATCTTTTTCCTTTTGCTGCAATTTTACTTTTTCCATCCCTTTCATTGCCTGGTGGTTTTTGGGGTCCAATTTCAATGCCGCGCGAAACTCCCGATAGGCGTCCTGTTGCTGGTTGCGGCGCAAAAAGCTCTCGCCTTTTTCAATATGTTCGTTGATGGTGCCGGCCAGCTTCATTCTGGCAGTCTTGATGAATTTATTGGCAGTGGCGTTTTCAGGATCCAGTTTGCGCACATTATTCCAGGATTTCACGGCATTTTCATAATCATTGTCAAAATAGGCCTTGCTGCCTTTGCGCAGATAGTAATCAATTGCTTTTTGACGGATGGCGCGGTAATTGTTTTTGGCCGACCGGTCCGAAGGATCCAGTTTGAGCAGTTTACGGTAAAAATACAACGATTTCATATACTCGCCCTTGTCTTCGTACACCATGGCCAGCTGGCGATGGGCTTCAATGAAGTCCTTTTTTAATTTGATCGCTTGTTTGAACTTTTTAATGGCAATGTCCAAATTGGCTTTTTTATATGCCACCATGCCCATGCCAAAATGGCTGTCAGGATCACCCGGATTCAATTTGTTCGCACGGCTGAAAAATTCATAGGCGTTCTTCGCATCATCTTTGTTGAAATAGGCAAAACCCACGGCATTGACCAGGACGGTGTTGTTGCGCGTCTTGCCCTTGGCTTGGTTGTATAATTTCATGACATCCGCATACTTGCGATCCCTTAAATACAATTGTGCCAGCCGCTCATATGCGTACATGGAGTCCGGATCAATGCCAAGTATCCGCCTATAGATTCTCGCCGCCTCATCTGTTTGGTTCAAAGTCGAATAAATAAAACCCAAATTATTCAGGGCATCCAAATTGTCCGGCTTTATTTTAAGGCTTTCCTGCAAACAATTGACGGCCTGGGCCTGCTGCCCGTTGTTGAAATACACCAATCCCAGATTGTTCTGGGCATCAATATTATTCGGATTCAGGCGGATGACTTTCTGCAGGACACTTTCGGACTCTTTCAATTCTCCCAAGCGGAGATGCACGGAACCCAACAATACCAGCGCTTCTTCATCATTTCCATTGATCCCGATTACCTTCTTCAACGCCTCCATCGATTCTGGATACATCCCCTGCTGATAATAGTATAATCCCAAATTGAAATGGGCATTGGGATTGTTGGGTTGAGAAATGGATAATTTTTTAAGCTCTTCCAGGGAGGCATCCTCTGCAAAACAAATCAAAGTCAAACCAAAGAGTGGAAGAAAAAGGGCGAAAAGAAGATGCTGGATTTTTTTTGCGTGCTTCTTCCAGAGCATTTTTACTTCCTTCTTTCCAGAACATCTTGTTGTAAGAAATGGTCATTTTTTTTATATTTTCAATTTAACTTTTTTAACATATTTTGTCAATTATTATTTTGATTTTTTGTAAATAATGCGAAATTTTTTTGTAATAAAAATTCAACTATTTTTTAATAAAATAAGATTTTGTTGTTGTAAAATAATCATATTATGGTGAGCCGGGAGAGTCTCGAACTCTCGACACCCGCCTTAAAAGGGCGGTGCTCTACCAACTGAGCTACCGGCTCACTACTTGAAAAACGATCTTAATAGTATTGTTTGTTTCCTGTCTTCTCCCAATGAGATAATCGTTATTTTTACACCAACTCTTTTTTCAATTTCCGAAATATACTTTTTTGTGTTTTCCGGCAGTTTTTCATACTCTTTTATTGCAGAAATATCCTCCTGCCATCCATCCAGCTCTTGATACACAGGCTCTACTACATCCATTTCCTCCGCTGAAGCCGGAAAATCTTCCTGCAGCCGTCCCTCTATTTTATAGCCGATGCATATTTTTATTTTCGAAAAACCGCTTAAAATATCCAATTTCGTCAAAGCCATTTGCTCAAAACCATTAATCATGGCAGCACGGCGGACAGTGATGGCGTCAAACCAGCCGCAGCGTCGGGGACGCCCGGTCGTGGCGCCAAATTCATTTCCCTTTTGCCGCAGTGCTTCACCTCCGCCTTCCCATTCTGTTGGAAAGGGCCCGGCGCCCACACGGGTGGCATAGGCCTTGGCAACGCCCAACACTTCGTCGATTCTCGTAGGGCCTACGCCAGTGCCAATAGAAGCACCGCCGGCAATAGGATGTGACGAGGTTACAAAAGGATAGGTGCCAAAATCCACGTCCAAATACGTTCCTTGCGCACCCTCAAACAGCACGTTCTTGCCTTCTGCCAAAAGTGTGTTAATCAGGAAGGCGGTATCGGTGACATGAGGTCGTAGTTTCTCTCCCAACGCAAGGTATTCTACCAAAAGATCATTGATTTTAAAAGTTTCAAGTGCAAAATAATGCTTGAAAAGATAGTTTTTCTCGTCCAGGGTCTGCTCCAGACGATTGCGCAGTCTTTTTTCATCCAGCAAATCAATCATTCTGATGCCGAGGCGGCTGTATTTATCGGCATACGTGGGTCCGATCCCCCTGTGGGTGGTATCTATTTTTTCTTTTCCCCGTTTCATCTCCTTGGCTTTATCCAGGGCGCGGTGAAAAGCAAACGTCACCGGAGACAAATTGCTGATTTTCAAATTTTCGCCAATGTGGAAACCGGCGGTTTGCAGCTGTTCAATCTCCTGTATCAAAGCGTCCGGATCAACAACCACCCCGTTGCCGATCACGCAGATTTTCCCCTCATGCAAAATACCGCAGGGTATTAAATGCAAGACCTGCTTTTGTCCACCAAAGACAACAGTATGGCCGGCATTGTTCCCTCCCTGAAAACGGACGACCGCATCCGCATGCTCGGTAAGCAGATCAATGACCTTGCCTTTTCCTTCATCGCCCCATTGGGCGCCTACAATAACCAGATTCGGCATACCGGTATCCAACCTTTTCTTTATACTTGTTCTTTGCTCCCGTAAACGCATTCCCGCACAGCACAATACAATGCGAAAACAGCCAGCCGCACGATGTGCGCAGTTGGCATGAAGCACAGAGGCGCCGGGAGTTCATTGTCACACCCCCTGCGAAAAAGACCCTCTTTACGCCCCTTGGCCCCCGGCAGCACGGCCAGGCTGCGCTCTTCTCACTACAGTTTGACGTTTTTGATCATTTTAATTTTGGCGGTCTGTGCCAGTTTTGTAATGAGCTCGTTTTGCACTTCGGAATCCAGATTCAATATGCTGACTGCTTCGCCGCCCAATTCATTGCGCCCCATATGCAAAGCGGCGATGTTGATTTTGGCATCGCCCAAAAGAGTGCCCATCCGGCCTACAATCCCGGGCTCGTCGGTGTGGATGAAAACCAAAAGATTCCCGCGTAAAATAAAATCAGTATGATACCCAAAAACGGAGAGTGCGTACGGTTCGCGTTTTTTTCCTATTATGGTGCCGGCAACTTCACGTTTGGCTTTGTCGCTTTCCACCTCAACCTTAATAATGCTGGTGAAATCCTGGGTGTCCGTAGAAGTGGTCTCCACGATTTCAATCCCCCGCTCTTTGGCCAAAATGCGGGCATTGACAAAATTAAGCGACTCCGAAAGCATGCAGGACAACAGTCCTTTAACCGCAGCCACACTGATCAAATCCTTCGGGTAGTCGCAAACTTCTCCGGCATATTTGACGGTTATCCTTTTAAGCTGCCCCTCCAGTATTTGGCCTTGAAACCGACCCAGACGTTCGGCCAATTCCAAATAGGGGGAGAGCTCCTTAAGCAATTCCGGAGCCACCGAGGGAATGTTGACGGCATTGCGTATCATGCCGCCTTTGAGCGCGTCGCGTATCTGTTCGGCAATGATGATGCCCACATTAATCTGCGCTTCCTCGGTGGAAGCGCCCAGATGCGGGGTGCACACAATGTTTTCCAGCCGCAATAATTCCTGGTCGTCCGGCGGCTCATTGTCAAATACATCCAGGGCCGCGCCCGCGATTTTACCCTCTTTCAAAGCCTCCTTTAAATCATCCTGTTTGATGATGCCGCCGCGCGCACAGTTGATGAGCCGCACAGAAGGTTTCATCTTGGCAAACTGCGCTTTGGCGAACAAGCCGGTGGTTTCCTTGTTTTTGGGAGTATGCACGGTAATATAGTCCGACTGGGAGATAATTTCATCCAAGGTGGCTAATCTGACGTTCAATTGATCCGCTTTCTCCCTGGTTAAAAAAGGATCGTAGGCCATGATGTTCATACCAAAGGCCTGCGCCCGCCTGGCAAGTTCGGTGCCAATGCGACCCAAACCGACAATACCAAGCACCTTTCCGTAGAGTTCGGTGCCCATGAATTTTTTTCTTTCCCATTTTCCCTCTTTCACAGAGCGGTCCGCCTGGGGTATATTGCGGGACAAGGCCATAATCATGGAAAAAGTATGCTCGGCGGTGGAAATGGTGTTGCCATCCGGAGTGTTCATCACGATAATTCCCCTCCGGGTGGCTTCCGGAACATCCACATTATCAATACCCACGCCGGCGCGTCCGATTACCTTTAAGCGGGGTGCGGCCTCCAACACTTCCTTGGTCACTTTGGTGGCGCTGCGGATAATAAGGGCGTCGTATTCCTGGATGATTTTCAACAACTCCTCCGGGCTGACCTTTTCCCGCGCGTCCAGATCCATCTCCGCGTCCGTCTTTAGAATCCGCTGCCCTTCCAGGGCCAGGTTGTCACTGATCAACACTTTAAACATATATTCCCCCCGTCACTTTCGTTTGCTCCACCGCCGGTTTAACCCTCGAACCCCGTCTCATCCGCCCACTGATGTTTCACCGGCCAATGCCCTGCCCAATCAGCATATTCCACCGCACTCCCGCAGAGGCGGGGCTGTTGACCCGCTCTCTAATGATGAAATGCTGCGGAAGGATGAAGACATCATCCCCGCATGTAAAGTGCGGGGCATGCTGGCAATTCCGGTAAAAACGCGGCGGGCCTTTTTCTCCCACCGGAACAGGTTGCCTTGGTCAAGTAAAAAGCACTTTCTCTGCTGCTGCCACCCCTTTTCCGAATTCAAGCTTGTATCCCTGTTCGGCCAGGGCGCGCTCAATGGCCGCCACTGCGGCAATCACGTCCCAGTCGTCCGCATACCCAAGATGGCCGATGCGGAAGATGGAACTTTTCACCTTTCCCTGTCCTCCGGCCAGTGTTATGCCGTACATATCGCGCACGGTCTTGAACAATTTACTGCCGTCCACTCCCTCCGGAACCCACACCGAGGTTACGGCATTGCTGTAGGTCCCGGTGGCGAAAAGCTTTAATCCTATCGCCTCCATGGCTGCGCGGGCCGCGTTTGCCATCTTGGCGTGCCGGTTCCAGGCCGATTCCAATCCCTCGGCTTCCAGCAAGCGGATGGATTCTGCCAATTGCATAATGAGTGATACGGAAGGCGTATAAGGAGTGTTGGCCAATGCCTCTGCAGTCATGGATTTTTGCGCATTTTCCCAGCTGAAATAAAACTTGGGCAATTTTGCTTCTTTCGCCAAAGCCCACGCTTTTTTAGAAATGGAGACCATCGCCAAGCCAGGCGGAATCATCAAGCCTTTCTGCGCCCCCACCACTACCACATCCGCTTTCCAATCGTCCGTTTCCATAGGGATAGCGCCCATCCCGGAAATGGCGTCCACTACCAACACCGCCGGTGTTTTGGACACAATCTCGCCGATAGTCCTGATGTCCGACTCCACGCCGGTCGAGGTTTCGGAGAGCGTGGTGAATACTGCCTTGATTTTTGGATTGGCTGACAAGCGTCTCTCGATTTCCTTGGGATCAACGGAGGCGCCCCATTCCACTTCGTAATGATCGCTTTCTACACCGTATGCCCTGGCAATGTTGGTCCAGCGATTGCCAAAATTACCGCATGAGGCCACCAAAACGACATCTCCGGCGGAACATAAGTTCGCCACTGCCGATTCCATGCCGCCCGTGCCGGCAGCCGGAAAAATGAGCAAATCGTTGCCGGTTTTAAAGATCCTTTTCAAACCTGCGATCACTTCCGTAAGTATTTTTCTGAATTGGGGCGTGCGGTGATGAATGACGGGTTTGCCGCCCTCGGACAATACTGTCGGCGGAACATCGGTCGGTCCCGGGGTCATTAAACGCTTTTTATAAAACACGGTTCGCATCTCCTTTGTCATTATTCACCGGCGGGTTGCCCCGCCTGCTGCTGCAAGAAAAAATCTTCAGCACTCTTGGCAACAATCGCCCGCAACGCCGGGAGGCCTTCGCCGGTCAAAGCCGAAACAAAGATCCATTTCACGTTTTCCCCGGCTTGCTGGGCCCAGCGGCGGATTTGTTGTTCACGACAGTCGCGCAACTTGCGCGACAATTTATCACATTTGTTCAAAGTTAACAAGTAGGGATAATTAAAATATTTCCCCCAGTCAAACATCTTGCAATCCAGCGGCTGCAAGTCCAAACGGGCGTCCGCCAAATGCAGCAGCAAGGCGATGGCTTTCCGCTTGGACAAATAGTGTTCAACCAATCCTCCGATTTGTTCTTTTTGTCTGCGCGGCAGGGGTACATATCCATATCCCGGCAAGTCCACCAAGACTGTTTTTTGGTTGAGACGGTAAAAATTAACCGACTGCGTGCATCCAGGTCTTTGGGAAACCCGCGCCATGTTTTTGTTTTGGAAACGCGGTTTTTTGCCCAGCATTTGGTTGACCAGGGTTGACTTGCCGACATTGGATCTGCCGGCCAACACGATTTCCGCTCCTTGCACGGCCGGTAACTGCCCGATAGTATGGGCGGTAGCGATCAAGGGTTTTACAGCAGCGGCCATACGGGTCCATTGGGGGACGGCAACATGCACACTTGGCCCGCAGGCTGATCGGCGGTGGTTGCCTGGTGCACAATCCTGGTTTTTCTGGATCGACGCTTCTTTTTCACAGGGGCGTCCGCGAGGGCAACAGGCAAGACCTCGCTCATGTCTGTGACCATAACAAGATTCAGCGCCTTTTTCGCTTCCACGGGCAGCTCTTCCAAGTCTTTCCCGTTTTCCTTGGGAATAATCACTGTTTTAATCTGGGCGCGCAACGCGGCCAGCAATTTTTCTTTCAATCCGCCGATGATCAGCACCCGTCCGCGCAGGGTTATCTCGCCGGTCATGGCCACTTCCTTCCTGACTGGTTTTCCGGTCAAGGCGGATATAATCGCCGTGGCCATAGCCACACCGGCCGAGGGACCGTCTTTGGGAATCGCCCCTTCGGGAACATGGATATGAATATCCGTCTTTTGATAAAAATCGGCTGCAAGGTGTATCTCCTGGGCATGCGTCCGCGCATAGCTGACTGCCGCCTGCGCCGATTCCTTCATCACCTCGCCCAGTTTTCCGGTTAAAATCAGTTGCCCTTTGCCCGGCATCAGGGTGACTTCAATGGTTAAAATCTCCCCTCCCACTTCGGTCCAGGCCAAGCCGGCGGCAACTCCCACCGCGTCTCTTTTCTCTCCCCGCCGCTTCAAAAAGCGCGGCGGCCCCAAAAACTTCACCACGTCGGCAAAGCGTATTTTCTTGACGTGGGCGGGCATCCTTTTCTCCACTTTGCGCCGGGTGATCTTTCTCATAATGGCGGCTAATTCACGGTTGAGGTTGCGCACGCCCGCTTCGGAAGTGTAATGGGTGATGAGTTTTTCGAGTATGGTTTTGGATACCTCGATGTCCTTCACCGTCAAACCATGCTCTTCCAACAATCTGACCACCAGATGTTTGCCGGCAATCTCTATTTTTTCCTCCAGGGTATAACCGGGTATTTCAATGATCTCCATCCTGTCTTTCAGGGTGGGATGCAGGTTATGCACCACATTGGCGGTGGCGATGAACATTACTTCGGAAAGGTCAAAATGTGCCTCCAAGTAATGATCTGAAAAAGAGGCGTTTTGTTCCGGATCAAGGACTTCCAAAAGTGCAGCGGCGGGGTCGCCGCGAAAATCAGAGCCAATCTTGTCCAATTCATCCAAGAGTATCAGGGGATTCTTGCTTTTGGCGGTTTTAAAGGCCTGAATGATTCTTCCCGGCAAGGCCCCGATATAGGTGCGGCGATGCCCGCGGATTTCCGCCTCGTCCCGGACTCCGCCCAGAGAAATGCGGACAAAATTCCGGTTCAATGCTTTGGCCAGGGACCGCGCCAATGATGTCTTGCCGACTCCCGGCGGCCCCACCAAACACAGTATGGGCCCTTTCATTTTGGGCGCCAATTTCCTCACCGCCAGATACTCCAAAATACGCTCCTTGACTTTTTTCAAACCGTAATGATCCTTGTCCATCTGCCTGGCCACGTTTCGCAACTCTAATTTTTCTTTCGTGCGAACCGCCCAGGGCAGGGAAACAAACCAATCAATATACGTGCGGATGACAGCCGCCTCCGGAGACATGGGCTGCATCCGCTCCAAACGCCCCAGTTCTTTCAATGCCTTCTCTTCAGCTTCCGGGGGCATCTTGGCCTTTTTAATCTTGGCCGCCAGTTCGTCAATTTCGCTTTCCTCGTCTTTGTGCCCCAGTTCTTTGCGGATAGCCTTCATCTGCTCCTGAAGATAATACTCTTTTTGGGTGCTTTCCATCTGCTTGCGGACGCGTCCTTTTATCCGGCGCTCGATCTCAAGAATCTCCACCTCATCGGACAACAAGCGGACCAACAACTCCAAACGCTCCTGAGGGGAAACAGCCGAGAGCAATTTTTGCTTTTCCTCCACTTTGGAGCCGATATGGGCGGCGACAATGTCCGTGAACCGTTCCCGATCTTCGATATGCGCCACGGAAGATACGATATCTGCGGGTATCTTTTTGTTTAAACGTGCGTATTGTTCAAAAAGTTCGCCGGCATTTCGCATCAACGCCTTTAACGTTGACGCCGTTCCCGCCTGGGTTTTGATCGGTTCATAGTGCACGCCCACGTACTTTTCCACCTGCAGAAAGCGGATGATCCGTATCCGCTCCTTGCCTTCGATCAGCACTTTAATGGTGTTGTCGGGCATTTTCAGGACCTGCAAAATCTGCGCCCGGGTGCCGATAGGATAAAGATCTTCCGGCGAGGGGTCGTCCACCTGGGCCCGAACCTGTGCGGCCAGAGCGATCATCCGGTCCCCCAGCATGGCCGCTTCCAAAGCGGTGACGGATTTCTCCCGCCCGACAAAAAGCGGGACGATCATATGGGGAAAAACCACCAAATCCCGCAAGGGCATCAAGGGCAGAACCACCCGCCCTCCTGCCGGCATGCTCTGGTTGGGCTTGTTGTCTTTGCTGTCTGTCTGTTTTTGGCTCATGCGAATTTCTCTTCCTTTTTCTTTTCATACACCAACTGGGGTTTGGCCTCTCCCCTGATGACTTCGGGTGTAATAATGCATTCGCGCACGTCTTCCTGGCCCGGCAGCTCATACATTAAATCCAGCATAATGTCTTCCAGTACGGCGCGCAAACCGCGGGCGCCGGTTTTGCGATTCACGCTTTCGCGCGCCACTTCACGTTGCGCCTCGGGCGTGACGATCAGTTTGACGTTCTCCATTTCAAAGAATTTTTGGTACTGCTTCAGCAAAGCGTTTTTCGGCTCGGTTAAAATCCTTGCCAGCGCTTTTTCGTCCAGCTCATTGAGTGCAGCCACCACCGGCAGCCGCCCGATCAACTCCGGAATAATGCCAAATTTAATCAAATCCTCCGGATGAACTTGTGCCAGCTTGTCGTCTTGGCTTTTTCCCGTTTGCTGCGCATGCTGCACGCCGAAGCCGATGGTTTTTTTGCCCACCCGTTTTTCAACGATGTGGTCCAGACCGTGGAAAGCACCCCCGCAGATGAATAAAATATTGGTCGTATCCACCTTGACATACTCTTGGTGAGGATGCTTCCTTCCGCCCTTGGGCGGAACACTCGCTATGGTTCCCTCGATAATTTTAAGCAGCGCCTGCTGCACGCCTTCGCCGGAGACGTCGCGGGTGATGGAGGGATTCTCGCTTTTCCTCCCGATCTTGTCTATTTCGTCAATGTAGATGATGCCCCGTTGGGTAATATCAACGTCATAATTTCCGTTTTGTAAGAGCTTCAAAATGATATTTTCCACGTCCTCGCCAACATAACCCGCTTCGGTCAGCGTGGTGGCATCCACAATGGCAAACGGAACCTTCAGCAGCCTGGCCAAAGTCTGGGCCAGCAGGGTTTTGCCCGTGCCGGTGGAACCGATCAGCAGAATATTGCTTTTTGCCAACTCCACATCATCCTGCGGCAAGGTGGAATGCATCTGAATGCGTTTGTAATGATTATGCACGGCCACGGCCAAAACTCTTTTCGCCCGATCTTGGCCGATGACGTATTGATCCAGGACATATTTAATGTCGGCAGGCCTCGGCACCCGCGTTTCCAAATTGGCTGTAACCGGTTCTTCCTCGTGGGCCAGTATATCATTGCAAAACGCGACACATTCATCGCAGATATACACCCCCGGCCCTTTGATCAGCTTTTTCACCGAGGTCGAACTCTTGCCGCAAAAGGAACATCCTACCCCTTTAAGGTAATTTGAGCGCACCATGCTTTTTCCCCTTATTTTGTCACGCCCAAACGCATGACTTCATCAATAACCCCATACCCTTTGGATTCCTCGGCCGAGAGGAAGTAGTCCCGATCCGTATCCTTGATGATTTTATCTATCGGTTGTCCGGTATGCTGGGCCATGATTTTATTCATCATATCCCTCACCCGCTGTATCTCCTTGGCTTGAATGTCTATGTCCGGCATGGAACCGGAGAATCCCGCCGAACCCTGATGGAGCATTATGCGGGCGTTGGGCAAAGCATAGCGCTTGCCCGCTGCCCCTGCCGCCAAAAGCACCGCTGCCATGGAAGCCGCCTGTCCCACGCAGAGAGTGGAAACCGGTGATTTAATATACTGCATAGTATCATAAATAGCCAGCCCCGAGGAGACCACTCCGCCCGGACTGTTGATATACATGGATATTTCCTTCTGTTCCTCCGACTCGAGAAACAGCAATTGGGCGATGATTAAATTGCTGATTTCGTCATTAATCGGTGTTCCCAAAAAAATAATTCTTTCCTTCAACAGCCGCGAATAAATGTCATACGCCCTTTCACCGCGCTGCGTCTGTTCAACCACCATTGGAATCAACGCCATGTTTGTCCCGCCTCCTTGTATGCCGATGTCATTTTTCGCTTATCCTGGCCTGACTGATAATAAAATCTTGTGTTTTTTCATCACGCAACCGGTCGTGCAAGTCCTCCCAGCCCTTGTTGGCAGTCAGCCAATGACGGATGACCTCCGGATTCTGCCTCGTTGATCTGGCCAACCGTCCAATCTCCTTTTCTACGTCTTCATTGGTTGCTTCTATTTTTTCCTGCAATGCAATCTCCCGCAGGGCCAAGCGCGCCTTCAATTCATGCTCCACCTGTTCGCGGTTTTTACTGCAGAATTCCTCCCGGGTAAGACCCGCTTGATTTTTGTCCGGCGGCTGTTGCGCCAGGCGGCTTTCATAATCCCGGTACAAACTCGTCAGGGATCTTTCCACCAACACTTCCGGCACTTTGACCTGCGTCTGTTTGGAAAGCTCCTTCATGATTTGATCGACTAATAAAACGCGATTTTGTCTTTCCTGCTCGGTGGTTAAATCCTGGCGAATCCTCGCCTGCAAATCCGCCAAGGTCTCGAACGGACCCATTTGCTTGGCAAAATCATCGTTGAGTTCGGCCAGCCTTTTCTGCTGCAGTAATTTCAACGCCACCGTAAATTCAATCTCCTGCCCGGCAAGATCCTGCACAGGATACTCCTGCGGGAAGACGGTTGTAAACGTCCTGCTTTCCTTTACCTGCATGCCCAGGATGTTCTTTTCAAAATCAGGAATGGTCTGCCCCGCCCCCAATTCAATCAGCTGGTTTTCCGCCTTGGCCCCGGGGACAAATTGTCCCTGCTTTTTCCCCGCAAAATCGATCGTTGCCAGGTCCCCGTTTTGCGCCGGACGGTTTTCCACCGGCTCCAGCAAGGCGCTCTGGTGGCGCAGGCGCTCCAGTACGTCTGTGATTGCCGACTCTAAAACCGCAATCTTGTTTTTTTTAATCTTCAATCCCTGATAGGATCCCAGTTTGAGTTTGGGCAATACTTCAACCACAACCTGATAGGATAAAGGCCGGCCCTGATGCAGCTCCACTTTCTCCAGGCGCGGCTGGTTGATGGGCACGCAACGGGTTTGGGTCAAAGCCTGCTGATAGGAATCATTAAAAAGGGCGGTTAAAACCTCTTCGCGAATCTCCGCCGCAAACTTTTTTTCGACAATGTCCCGCGGGACTTTCCCTTTACGGAATCCGGGCAACGCCGTTTTTTGTTGCATCCGGGCCGTAACTTGGTTAAAGCCTTTGTCCACTTCCTCCTGGGGAACGACAATTTCCAGGATGCGTGTTGTCTCGTCTTTTTCTTGCATGGCCACTGAAATCATATCGTTTGGTGCGAGGGGCGGGAGTTGAACCCGCATGCCGAAGCACTAGATCCTAAATCTAGCGTGTCTGCCAGTTCCACCACCCTCGCTGCAACCTCCCTGATAATCAAAATGTGATCATCCCGGTTAAGGACGGAACAGGTGAACAGAAGGGCCGCAGGCGAGCCTGGCTTTGTTGCTCACCCGCTCTCCTGCCCACCTGCTCTGATTTTCGCTTTGCGAAAATCTGGTGGGTGCTACAGGGATCGAACCTGTGGCCCGCTGATTAAGAGTCAGCTGCTCTACCAGCTGAGCTAAGCAC
>JAFGIQ010000277.1 GCA_016929575.1 candidate division FCPU426 bacterium | reverse complement strand
GCATTGAATTCAATCACATCCTCAACCTGCGTGCTGGCAGCGGCCAGTTCGCGGCACCAGGAACAGGACATATAGGTTATCCGGCTCCTGGGAAAATTTCTTTTAAGCTCCCGCAACAAGGGCGTGGTAAAAAGAATATCCCCTATGCAGCAGAGCTTGATCACTAAAATCTTTTGCACCCGCGCGGTGATTACAGGTTGGCGCGGGAAAATACGAAAAAACAACCTGGCCAGCCCGTAAACAAATTTTTTCATGCCCTTTCCTCTCCCCGCCGGTATTCCAAAGCGTCCCGGTCTCCCCGGCATTACACTGCCTTGTTCCGCCTTTTTTTCAGCCATGACGGATTGCGCCTGCGCTGTTTTGGACAAGATCGCGCGGCAATAACAGCCACCACGCTCTTTTCACCCTGCGGGCCTTTGGCATCATGATACCATGCCTTCCCCTGCCGGCTTGGGCAAAAGGGCGGAGGCACAAATCCTTGCTGCCGCCGTGGGCAGTCCGGCATCCAGCCACAAAATATCAGCTTTTCTTTTGTAAAAACCTCTGCGCCGCAGCCGCCACCTCTGCCACTGCCTCCTCACGCCGGGGGTGCCTGATAACGCACGCCCGCACACTGTCCCCCCATGGTCCCCACTCCTCAGGCGCATTGGTCTCGCTCCAGATCATAATCACTGGCTTGCCCTGGGTGATGGCAATATGCCCGGGACCTGAATCATTGCCGATAAACAAATCCGCGGCAGTGATCACCGCAGTCAATTCACGCAAAGAAGTCTGTCCTGCCAGCACCCGTACCGGCCGCAGGCATAAGCGCGCAACCTGCTGTGCAGCCCCTTTTTCCACAGCTGCACCCACCAATACCACGGTGCAGCCTTTTGCGGTCAAAAGGTCGCACACTCCGGCATAATATCCAGCCCCCCATTGCTTGCGGGGATCACCGGCCGTGGGATGAATGACAATCCTGCTTCCGGCTTCAGCCCAGACTTTTTCTCCGGCTGCGCGTTCCTGTGCATCCAATGGCAGCGGCACATATCCGCCCGGCGTCGGGCCTTCCCCCAGGACACGCACCAAATCCAAATTCCTCTCCACTTCATGGACTCCCGCCCGCAGCTGCAGGGGCAGGTGGAGCAGAAAAGCGCCGCCGGTTATGCCATATCCTGAACGCAGCGGAATCCCCGCCAGGGCGCACAGCAGATGATGCCGCAGATCGCCGCGCAAATCCAGGGAGAGGTCAAAACAATGTTTTTTCAGCACCCTGGCCATTTGCCAAAATCCCAGGGCCGGCGGTTTTGCGCCTGCGCGGGAAAACCAGGGCGCGTCCCAGGTTAAAATTTCATCGACTTCCCGATCCGCGGATAAAAGCGCACGGCCGTCCGTGGAGACCAAGGCAGTGATATGCGCGCGCGGGAACATCCGCCGCAGGGTGTGCAGGGCGGGCCGGGCGAAAAGCACGTCGCCGATATGATCCAGGCGCACAACCAGGATGCGCCCGGGTTGCGCCAATATTTTCCGGTCTACGGTCAGGCCTTTGCCGCCGGTGAATAAAAGCATGACGGCGGTTCCCAGAAAATCCAGCAACCCTGCCGCCCAGCGTTTCAGCCACCACCGGTAGACATAGCGTCTTGTTCCCCGCGGGATGTGTGTTGGTTTCATGGTTTTGGCTTGTAGAGCTCATAAAGATATATTCCGCCCACCCGTTTTTCCGACAGCTGGGCATACTCCCGGAAAAACCATTCCTGCAGCATGCGCTGGGTTTCGCCTTCATTGACAGTCAACAGCCAGACGCGTTCACGGGTGGCGAAAATAGATTCTAATTGATGCACGCTTTTAGGGTCAATGTGAAAATAATTTTCCGTCCTGCCGGTGAGGGGATGGTAATCCCCGGGAATGCCTTGGATGGGCAGGCGGCCGCGCAAATAATATTCCAAAGGCGTTTCATTCCAAGGCGGATACATCGCCACGATGTCCTGTGTCTGCGCCCGGCTGTTCAGGTGGGCGGCCACCTCGCGCCAATTGTCATAGTATCCGTACACAACATACTGATTCAGCAGCGGCAGGGCAAAACCCAGGCCCAGTAAAACCGCAGACCAAACGGCCGTGCGCCGCGGCATTGCGGACCATAAAGCAGCAACCAGGATGAGCGCGGCCAGAGCAGGCAGGCTCAAATACCGGTTGTCAAAGACATTGGTCTTCATCATGGAATAAATCCAAACCGCTCCCACCGGAACCAGCAGCACGATCAGCAACAACCCCCAACTTTTGGGCGGCATGGACCGAAAACACTTTTCGAGGCGTGGTCGGCACTGCCAGCCCACAAGGCCCAATCCTGCCGTAATGCCCCCGACCGCCCACATTTTGTGCCACCAGGTCCAGCAGGAGGTGCCAACGAAGAAAACATAAAAAGCATGCATGGGTTCGTACCAGGCAGCACCCGGGCCGCGCCAGGAAGGCCCGCCTTTTTGCACGTGATCCCAAAACCAGGGCAGCCAGGGAGAAAAACCCAGCAACAGAAACAACTGCGCCAGCAACCACTTCTTCCTCACCGCGCGCGGCAGGCCCAATGTCCTTATCCCCATAAAAACATAGATGTGCTGCGCGAGCAAAGTTAAAAAAGCGAAGTAATGGGTGTAACAAGCCGCCAGGGTCGCCGCGCAGTATCCTGCCAGGCTGGCCTGGTCCCCCTTCTCCAGCAACCTCCAGAAAAAAAACAGTGAAAGGGCGGAAAAAAGCGCCAATTGGGCCGCCATCCGTCCGCTGCGTGAAAGCTCCATAAAATATGGAGAAACCGCAACCAAGGCAGCCGCGGCCCAGGCGGCTTGGCGGTTGACCCATGACCGGACAAGAAAATAAACCACCGGCACCAGCAAGGCCCCGCACACCACGGACCAGGACCGCAATGCCCATTCACTTTCCCCGAAAACCCTCAGCCAGCCGGATAAAAATATGTAAAAAAGCGGCGGGTGAATGTCCATGGCTGCTCCGGAAATAATGCCCTGCAGACCGGCACGGGCCAGGACCACGGAATAGGCCTCGTCCAGCCAAATGGAGCGAAAACCCAGCTGCACTATTCGCAGCAGCAATGCCAGCAAGGTTAATCCGGTTAAGGCCAGCAACACCTGCCGCGAAGCATGCTTTGGCGTGCTAGCCGGACTGGTCATTATCATGCTTTCCGAATTTTTTGCTTTCATATATTTGCTGGTACGCCTTTTCAATTTGACGAATCATG
>JAFGIQ010000276.1 GCA_016929575.1 candidate division FCPU426 bacterium | reverse complement strand
CCGCAGTTTTTGCTCTTCGGCCGCCCGCTGTGCCGCCAGCTCGGCGTCCCGCTTTTGCGCCAGGTTTTCCTCAGGCTCGGTCTTGAGCGAATCGGCCAGAACTTTTTCCGCCTGCTTCACCTTGGACTCCTCGGGCTTGCCCCAGCTCGCGGTCAGGCCGATGCGGTGGGTGCCGTAGGTCTTTTGCACGTAAAAGGGCAGGGAAAAATTGTAATCCAGCTGCACCTGCGTCCGGTTCAGCTGCTCAAAGGTGTATCTGCCCGCAAACCCCAGGGTAAACTCCACGGAATTCACGCCTATGCGCGCGGATAAAAGGTGGTTTAAAAACCAGCTCTCCGCCCCGAAGCGGACAGTGTTGGTGTTTTGCATGTAGCTCCGGTTCACGATTTCCAGGGACACCAAAACATCGTCTATGAAAGACCCGATGGGCTTGAGATCCTGGCGCCAGGCGCCTCCGATCCTGAAATTCCGGGGAATATTTTCAGTGGTGGTCACGCCCATGTTGGCGGGAATGAAATTTTCCAGGCACACGCCGACCACGAATTTTTCAGGCAGGGGGTACAATATGCCCACATCCGCCGTGAAGCCGGTCTTGCCTTCGGCGGGATTATAATCCGTGCCCTCGGAGGACCAATTCATGATCTTGAGGTTCACACCCACGTGGGCTTTGACCACGTCGTATTCCACGGTCCGGCCATAGCCCAGGGTGAAGATGTTTTCATGGTATAAGGTGGAGGAAAACTGGGACCACGACCCGCCGAATGAACCGACGGCCTGGTCAATGGGCACGGCCGCGGCTATGTAATTATAGCCCAGCATGTCCCGCTGGCCTGTGAACAAACGTCCTTCAAAGCCAGCAAACAAGCTGGCGTACATGGTTGTGATTTCGTAGCGGTCCAGGACCGCCAGGCCGGCCGGATTCCAGTTGATGGTGTTGACATCATCCGCCACCGCCACATAGGCCCGGCCCATGCCCGTGGGCCGCACCCCGTTCCCGTAGTCGAAGAAATAGGCATGTCCGGCTATTGGCAGGCACGCAATGAAAAAACATAAAAACAATGTGTAGGGGCGGACCTGGTGTCCGCCCGGCTTTATCCACGCACGCATTATTTAATCACCACCACGGTTCCTGAAATCACGTGCCCCTCCACCTCTATCTGGTACAGGTAAAGCCCGCCTTCCACCAAATGCCCGCGGTCATTGCGGCAGTCCCAATGGCGCGCATTTTTGACTGTGCGCACTGGAAAACCCGTGGGATCAAAAACTTTAATATTCACGGCTGAATCAGGATGATTGGTATAAAAATTAAAAAATACGCGCTGTCCCAGGGCTGGTTTGACCGGGTTGGGCGTGGCAAAACATCCGCGGTTGAAATCAAAAGGATAGCTTAGCAACTGCAGGGTGAGCAGGCCGCTGTATGCCTGCCTAAAGTTTGTAATGCTGCGCAAATCACCGCCAATATATAAATATACCGGCGAAGCGGCATTGGTCCGGCCGGTTTGCGGAAAAGCGCCCATGCCTCCGGCTGCGGCAATGAATCTCCGGGCGCGGTCTGAATCCCAGGTTGAGGACTGGTCAATATCCGCGCGGTCGTAGACCGTCCCCCAATAATGAAGCGTATTCGGGTAAATGCCAAGCCCGCCCACTGTGCTGGTGACAGAATTGGGCGTGCCCCAGGTGGCTGCCACATTCTGGTCAATATCATAGGCCTGCCAGTACAGCGGGATGCTCTCGGCTGTCGTGGAAACACCCCGCAATCCGCGCAACAGGCCGTCCGGCGTGCTTGCCGCGCCCAGCACCCGCTGGTTGTTGGAAAACAATTCCAAGGCCCAGTTCAAATTTTCAGTGCCTGAAAAATGGATCTGGAAATAAAACGGCATATGCATTAGCCCTGCGTCCCAATCGAGAGGCGGAAGCATTTGCAGGTCAGAGAGAGCGCGCGCCGGCAAGGTCAGGCTTAAGACATCAACATTTAAAGAAGCAGTGGCAGGCCAGGCAGTGACCGGCAGGCTGCAAAGCAGTATGAACAGCAGCGTGCGCGCAGGGCGTCGCAAAAACATGCAAAAAACCTCTTTCCCATAATAGTGTGTCACCAGGTTATTATCGTACTCGCCTTCCTGCTTTTGATCTTTCCCTGGTCCATTCCGTACAAGGTTCCCCAAAAAAGCTCAAGGGATATTTTTCCGCCTTTTACTGCAGCTTCGGGCGGCAATTGCCACATCACTGATTTCATCTGCCCGGGCGGTATGGGCTGCCGCAGGCGCACTTCCTTAAACCACACTCTCCTCCCTGCAGGATCGTCCAGACCAGCCAAACCAAAAGGCAGCAGGTACATCTTGCCGGTGTTTTTAATCTGCGCTTCAAAATGCCAGGTGCCGTCATCCGCCCGTTTTTTCAGAAAAGCATGTATTTCGCCTTTGGGTTTTACTCCCCTGTTAAAACGGACAAAAACCGGTATGCCGGTCCTGACATTCAGGTGAACCGCTTGATATAAATTTTCCCTGGCAAACAGGAAAAAGTGGGATTCACCCTTGCGGGTCACGGCATTCTTCAGAAATTTCACTTTGACTGTCCTGCCTTGTTTGGCAGGCAAAATAAAATGCGCAGGAATTATTTGCACCCATGCTGACAGCTCGTCCGTCACCGGCCCCTGCCACCGGTATTCAGCCTCAATCCAGATTTCTTTCAGCGCGCTGCTTGCATTGGTAACATATACTTCCTGGACCAATTCCTGGTCAGTCATCATGTCCATTACTATCAATTCCGGCCTGATGGACAACTGTGCCCTGGACAACACAGGCAACACCGCAATGATAAAAATTTCTGCCATGCTCCCAAGAAACATGGCCCTGCCCGTTTTTGTCATGAAAAAACATCTGCTTTCAATGCCATATTACTTTTTTTCTGGTATCGGCGTTGGTATGATCTTTCCAGCCGCTTTCGGCAATGTTTTCTTCGGGTCAAACGCTTTCGGGGGCCGCATCCTTTTTTCATATTCCGCTTTGGTTTCCGCACTGCAATAAATAAAAAGCTGGCGTTCCACGCCTTGCTGGCCTCCGGTCCGGGAAGCCAGGACATATAAAAGTTTGCCTTTTTTCAAATCAACGTTTTTTGGAATATGGATGGTCAAATCCACCTGCGCCTTAGCCCCGCCATTGATTGTCAATTCGTCTTGTGCAATTTTCACGTCATCGGGCTGCATGTTGGTCTGCGTGTTCGAATCAATCCGGTAATTTGTTTCTTTGGGCGCCTTCATGTACAGCATATAGGTCTGTTTGGCAGAAGAATTATTCTCCAAAAAAAGCGCCTCACCCAATCTGTCTTTTACTGAAATTTTTTCTCCGGGTTTGACATCAAACAAATCAATCCGCCCCTGTGAAAATTTATAAGCCGAATCCAAAGGATTTTCCAGGGCCTGGGCCAGGGCTTGTTGATTGGGAACAGGCGCAATGGAGAAAAGCAGCTTCCCGCTCATGCTCAAATTAATATTGAATCCCGTGCGTTTCTCCAAATCCTCGGCAATGCCCACTAAAACGGTGACATGATATTTTTTATTTAAATATTTTTTCTCATTTGGGATGTTGATCAAAACATCCATGGACGCCTGGCTTTTGGCCGGCACCAACAGTTTTTCCTTTTCAGGCACAACCCAGGAAGGATCCGGAATGGCTTCATAGCCCGGCTCCACTTTCAAGGGAGTCTGGGGTGTCATGGAAACCACGATATCCTTTTCCCCGCCGTTCATTACGATCAACGGCAAATTACACAGTTTGGTCATGCTCACAGTGCTGTTGATGGACAAATTGTCTATCTTGACTGCCGAATAATTGATGCCCAGGCCGAGTTTTTCTGGTTTGGCCCATGCTGGTTGGATGGAAAAGCTCAGAGTCATGCAGGCCAACATAACCATGATCCGCTTTCTCATTGTCATTCCTTTCGCATGCATTAATAATAACCGGAGAATTTCCGCCCCAAGGGCGGAAATTCTCCAGCTATACATTCTACAAATTAGAGCTGACCGCCAACTGTTACTGTCATGGTCTGCTCAATATTTCTGATCGCGCTGACCGCAGATGGCGTTTGGAGCATAAAACGCAATGTGCGTGTGTGCCCCGGATCGACATCAAATCCGCGAATGAACTGGCCATCGGCCCACGGATCCGGATCTGCAGGATCAGACAAATCCGTCGCCGTGCATACTCTGGCAGTGCCGCCCAATACATCATCATCCGCATATTTGCCGAGAACCATGTCAATGCCATAGGTCGGATCTGTGGTGGCATCATTGTAATAGGTGAAAATACCCGCCAACACGCCCTGGTTGTCGGCAATATCGCCAAGGGTTGTGCCGAGGGTCATGCCGCCGGCAACTACCACCAGCGCGTTCAGGTCAATTTGCGCACCGCCAATGTTCATGACTGTGGCGCGCGGCTGGCCTGAGCCAAAAAACTGCCCGTTTGAAAACACGTTTGTATTGACTACTTGGTTGAAAAACGCCAGCAAGCCCGGATCAATGTCAGCTTGAAGCATGATTGCTTCATTGATGGTCACCGTGATCGGAAAATCAATGGTCGGACCAGTAATGGTCGTGACCGCTGCTTGGGCTGCTGTGGCAAACAGTAAAAGACCTGCTACAGCATAAAGAGTTTTTTTCATAATTCTTTCACCTCATGTTTTTTTAATTTCTGTTAAACCAGGTAGGCTTGGTTGTATGTTTCGGCATTGCAAAATGCACTCTACTCCCGGCTAACACCCCCTTTCCTTCCTTGATAATATTATTATTTATCGTTAATCGCCGAAAAGCCTTTATTTTAAAGCCTTTAAGCCTTCCGGCTATACATCCTGCTTCCTTGAAAACACAAGTAAAATAAGGTTAAAAAAATAATACTTACAGTGTCCTATTTATTAGACGTTTTAAAAAGCACTTTTATTTCATTTTATCACAAATAATATGATTATTTTAGCAAAATTTTTTGTGACTTAATACTTCCGTAGCCGTCTTTTTCCATCTCGCATGCCAAATTTATGTGCAATCAATTTTTTTTATTAAAAAACAGCTTCGTGAAAATAGTTTTTCAAAAAGCTGTCTTTTTATTCCAGCCATGACTTTCTAAACCAGCTTCAACCACTTTTATCCAAGACAGCCTTATTCTAGCGTCTTTATTATTTTTTCTGCCCGGATTTATTCAGCTGCCTTTCACCCGGCCAGACGTATATTTGCAGATATTTTTCAGCAGATCCGCTTGCTCCGCTTTTTATCGAGAGCACATAAAATAAGTGGCCTTTTTTAAAATCCACATCCTTGGGAACATCCAATTGCACTTTTAGCGGCAAGGTTTGCTCCGGGTCTATTTCCATTTGATCGTCATCCAGGACAATACTGCCAACATCCTCCCGTATCTGCGCGCCCGTATCGCTTCTTAAAAAAGTTTTATCAGCGCTGACCGCGCTCAGATAATACAGCTGGCGCTGTTTGGAATTATTGGTGATGGTCACTGGTTTTCCATCCTGGCCAATAATTTTCAAACGCTTGCCGGGTTTGGCGTTTGTTAAATCCACGCGTTCGGGGTACAGCGCAAAGGCGGTATCAAGAGGATTTTTATTCACTTCAGCCAGGCCTTCCTCATTGGGCTTGGGAGCAATGGAAAACAAGATATTATTCCCCAGACCCAGGCCGTATTTCCAGCCCTTTACGCTCGGGTCTCCGGCAGTGGTTAAAAGGATGGAAGCATGAAATTTGCGGCCCAGCAGGGCTTTGTCTTTCGGGATATTTATTTTCACATCCATGCTTGCCTTACTGTGGGCTGCTATGGTTACTCCCGTTAAATCCGGTATAATCCAGTTTGTCTCGGGGACAGCCTCATATCCCTCCTTGGCTTGAGGGGGTATGCGCGAAGTAATTACAACAAACACGGGAATATTAAACCTATTGCCAATAACCAGAGGCAGCTTGGCAATCTGGCTCATGCTGATGGTGTGTCCAATGGGGAGATTATTCAGTTCGATGATGGAATAATTGCTGGTCAGGCCTATTTTTTCTTTTTCAGCCGCTTGACAAGAGATGGCAACAGCCAGTACCGCCGATAAAGCCAGGATGGATATTTTCCTCATTTTTCGCGCTCCTTACGAAATGTAAGTCCCTGCGAATGCTTGAAAAACCACTGGGGCGAAAGCCCAAAATGCCTCCGCCCCAGTGAGGTTAAACCAGATTAAAGAGCATCAGCAACGATCGTGACAGTGATTTCCTGCTGAATGCCGGCCGTAAGAGTTCCTTCGGTCGGTGACTGGCACAGGAAACGCATGGTCCGTTCATCGCCCCACGGCACATTGACGCCGTTGACAGTCGCGGGATCGGTCGCGCTAGCCAATATAGTATCAGTGGCTTTCAACGGAGTTGCCGGGCCGCCGCTGGCTGTGGAAATGGGAAGAACATCCTCATCACCAAAATCGCCCAGAACTAAATCGCGGCCGCCTTGGGTGGAATCATTGGCCACTGTGAAAATACCGGCCAATACGCCCTGGTTATTGGCAGCGGAGCCAATGGTCGTGCCCATGGTCCAGGTTGTGGGCTCGGAACCTGCCCAGACATTGCCGACTGCCTGCAGTGTGCAGGGCAGGAAGCCGATGTTTCTAACAACTGCCCTGGGCATTCCATAGCCCTGGTTGGAGAAATTGTCTGTACCGTAGGGGATGGTGCCCCAGCTCTGAGCCTCAACAGTGGCTTCCAATTCATAGGTCGAGCCGACTGTTATGGTGATTGGAAAGTCGATGGTTTGCCCATGTTGATATCCAAGGGCGGCAAAGCTGGAGGAAGCAAGACCAATTAAAGCAATTCCTATTGCAGCGATCAGAACTTTTCTCATAATGCTTTCACCTCATGTTTTTTTGTATTTTTCCTAGTGGAAAGGTAGGCTTGGGAGTTGAATTCGTCTGACAAACAGCTTAGGCTTGTGGTCTCATACCCCCTTTCACCTGAAGGGTTTTTTGGTCCGAAAAATATAATCATTTGATAAAGAGCCGGACCATCTTTTTGTTGTTTTTCATGAGCTTAACGCTTATGAAAAAACATTAGGGGTTTGTATGGCTATGAGTGAGTGAGAGGTAGTGGTAAATGTAAAGAGAATTGTACCATACCAACCGTTAAAAAGCAATTGCCAATTTATTCTCTTAGACGAATTATACTGCGGTTTTATTACCCACCCCTTTAAATATATTGAGGTTTTAATAATAGTTTTGGTTCCCATTGCTTTTATTAAATTGCTTCATTATATGTATGTCAAAGAACAGCGGGTGCATTTTGTAGGTTTATGTTAAGTTTGTATTTTCAGTATATCACATTCCCACAAAAAGTCAAACCACCACTGAAAAATATGTTTATTTTAAAATATTATAATATTTGGTGTTTCATTTAGAAACACATTTTTTATTGGTTACAAATAAATAAAAATAATATTTAAATACAATGACTACAAACTTTAGGCTACATTCCCCTGGACCCCGGCTTTCGCCGGGGAGACGAACAATTCATTCCGTCATTCCGGCAAGATTTTAGCCGGAATCCAGTGAACCTTTTTGCTGAACCCCGGCAT
>JAFGIQ010000275.1 GCA_016929575.1 candidate division FCPU426 bacterium | reverse complement strand
CATCCAGGCGTTTCTGGATGTTGGCCATTTCCGTCTGCAGCACCTCAGCCTGCGTTTTCAACGCCTGCCTTTCCGCCTCAGGAGTAAGTTGTTGCTGGGGCATGGCTTGCGCGCCGAATCCCGGCCAGGAACTGGCGCCAAACCAATTTTGCCAACCCCAACCGCCTCCGCCAAAACAACGTCCCCCAAATCCGCCTCTACGGCCGCCAAAACCGCGGCCGCCTCCAAAACCCATTCCAACCCCACGACCCGGGATTTGATTCGCATACCCAGGCATTCCATATCCCCCGCAATACCCTGCTGCTCTTCCTGTCATTGGCCCCATTCCTCTTGGACCTGTCCTGTCTCCTCTTGGCATGATGCTCTCCTCCTTCTTCTCATTTTTTCACAGCCTATAAAGGCCGGTTATTGCCGCAATAGCTTCTTCTTTGGCCGCCATGTCCTCGGCCACACCGATACCTGCGTCTGCAACCGGGCATCCTAAAAGCATCATCATTCAGGCAATTCTTCTGAAAAGCCCGTAAAACCTGCCCAACCTCTCCTGCCACAAAACTAAAAACCCGCATGCCTTGCGACTGTGCCAATAAAAGCGCGGGCTTGGAAATGGCGCCGCAAATAAGCGTCTTGACACCCCATTCAGCCAATTTTATCACCTTCAGCTCAACCGATCCTTGCGGCATGCCAACAGGCATTTCTTCGCTTATACCGCCCGATTGAATATCCACCAGCATGGCCTGGCTTGCCACGTCAAAAACCGGCGCAATACGATTATTATATGTACTGATTGCTATTATATTATTCATCAAAAAATAAATATTGCAATAGTCATGCCATTTGATGAATAAAGAATGATTATACTGATATTTGTTTATAATCTAAGGATAATATTATATGATGGCAGGATTAACAAAGCAGTAAATGGTGCGTTTTTGCAATTGGCATCCAACAAATAGTAGCGTTTATGCATATACCATTATCTGGATTTATCCGGACTTGGGTCCAATTTCGCCTGTAAAAACACGCAATATTCCAAATATTCATTATCCGAGCCTTTTATCAATACTGCCATCAGGCATCATATTATCCGGGTGATAAATGCCTTCATCTTCCATTTGGTATCTTGCGCATTTTAAATAATGATTCAAACAATAATCTTCAATCCACTTTTTGTCTAATTTGCCCTGTTCATAAAATTTGTTGAGCGGGCAAACATCAAACCATTTGCATGTTTTCGTATAAGTCATATTCCCACGCTTCTTCTCTTCCCTCTGCATTTTCGTCCCGCATTGAAGAGAACTGATCGCCTGGCAAAGACTCCTTGCTGATGCCGCATTTTGCCAGCACAATGTTGGCAATCACAGTTTCCACTAAAACCTGCGTCCGGAGATTGCCCCCCACACGGCCACGGCGCCTCCAAACGGATTGTGCCATCGCCTCCCGGCCTTTTATTCGCCTCTAGCTGCCGATACTCCTCCGGCTTTTTTAATCCGGGACGTAGATGCGCTCGTGTTTTTACGATAAAGCATTATCTAAACTGCACCCCCCTAGTTTATCTGCTTACTGCTTGACAAAAAACTATGCGTAACCGTAGAATACCTCCATTGACAGGTAATTAATATATAAATGTTAAAAATTGTTTCGCCACGCCCAGGGATTCCCTGCTTGAGCATTTGGCGCCTAATACCAGACCACGCACGACTGATTTTGCCTAGCAAGCCATTTGCCGCACTTTTTGAAGTGCTGGTACTTTGCATTTGAATCACGCAAGATAAAACCATGCTAATAAACCAAGGAGGACAAAAGTGAAAAGGCTTATTGCCGCAACAGCAATTTTTATTTTAAGTGCTTTGCCGGCCGTCAACACTATGGCGGTGACACAGGATAATTCTTTTACCTTTATTTCCACCATGGGTATATTTGAAGATGTATATGATTTTTTTAAAAGTAGTCCGGCCTATCTGCCCGGATTTGAGAAAAGCACGCTGTGGACGCAGATGTCCAACCTGCAGGATACAAATGAAAGACTGCTTAATACGTACGGTTCATGGCATCCTACGGTCGGGTCCAATGCCACCTATCAAACAAGCAATCATTATCTACTGGGCGGCCAAACCGGCCTGCTGGGGCTCGGCCGCATTGGCGGCATGCTGGACTGGCTGAGCCAAAGCACGCCGCAGCCGGTTATAGACTTAAACGGCGAAAATTGGTCTGGCTTTGGCGAAAGCACGAGGGTGGTGGAGGAGGATCAGGACGCCGACGGCCAGTACGACCAGCGGCGCACGACGTACGGCCGGATTGAAAAAATCACCCATAGTTATGAGAATGATGTGTATGTGGCGTACGGCTTGACAGTCATGCCCGGCTTGGATTTTGGTGCGGCTGTACGGGCGGTCTGGGACCGCCATCAACCCACCTGGAACGACTGGGAAAACGACGTGTCTTTGGATGAGATTCAACAAACCAGGAATTACAACCTTGTCAATGAACAATATCTCTACACCCTGGATCTGACCCGCTCGGGTTCCCTGGATTACGGCGAATCCACCTGGCAGATTGTTTTGGGCGGCCGCAGCAAAGGACTGCTGGGGCAGCTGCCGGCCTTGGATCTGGTGGTAAATGCCGGCGTGCTGCTGCAGCAGGCTGATAACAGCTATGAATACAATTATACCCGCCACGAGGACAGAAATCCGGCAGACGCCAATGTCTACAACCATGATGCCTACTATGAAAGCGGCATTGAACCGGGCACAGGCGTGTATCCCGGATCAGGTCTCGGTTTCCTGCTGAATCTGCGGGGGGATTATACCCTGAATAAAAACATGATAGTAACCGGCATGGCGGGAATAAACGCGGTTCCTTTTACCCTGGCCGACGCCAAGCAGGATCGGATCACGGCTGACGATCAGCAAGACTGGTCCGGCACCGGGGATTTGCTCCGCGACCGGCTTGACACCACGGACACGGATGCTTTTTCAGGCACATGCAATGATAGCCTGTTTTACGCCTCCGGCCGGGTACAGTATCTGGACAAGGGCTGGAAGCTGGGACTGGGCATCCAGGCTTCCAGTTCCCGCACAGAAAGCGACCTCAGCTATAAAAGCACTTACCGCAGCGAGGCCAGCCACAGCGGGGAATTCCTCCCCTATGACAACACCACCGCCACTGTCACGTATGCGTATGAAGGGAATTCCAAAACCGTTTCTGCGGTCAACCAGCTGGCCCTGCCCGTCGGCCTGGTCATCACAGTAACGGACAATTTCTTCATCCGCCTGGGCGCCATACATGTGATTGAGCTGCAGGAAGAAACCTGCAGTTTTGAATTAAGCTCCCAGTCCGGGCGCAACCGGGTGGTGGCGCACGGCGACGGCTCCGCCACTCAATCCGCAGACATCATCGACGGGCTGATCGAATACCAGCAATCCACGCTGGCTGTGCGGCAGTACAATCTTTATCAATACGGCATCAGCTGGTGGCCTCATCCGAATCTGCAAATCGACCTTGCCGGGTTTGAGTACCTGGTGTATTTGGGCGGCTACCGCGTGTCCGCCACATTTCACTTTTAACCGCAAAGGGGGCAGCGCAAAATCATGCAAAAATTATGGTTCGGCGTGATAGCGTTTTTAGTTTTAGGAGCAGGCGTGTGGCTGCTTGGCTCCTGTGCCAAGCAACAGGGCCCGCTGGGCCCGGACACCGGGCTTTTGGGGACGTATAATTCCGGGGCGCGTAAACTGCCCAAAGTGACAGGATCCAGCGGAGCAACCATTGCTGAAAACCAAAGCATATATTACGAATTCGATACAGCACTGGATCCCAACAACATCAGCACCAGTACTGTACAGGTATATCAAATGTCTTCCGCCACCATAGAAATACAGGTGCCAGTGAACATCTCCTACAACCAGGCTATAAAGCGGATAACCATCGCCCCGCAGGCCGGGGCCTGGGCCGACGACAGCTCTTTCCGCGTGCTGTTCACCATTGGCCTGACCAGCATTTCCGGCCTGCCGCTGGATGGCAATGGCAACAATATTGCGGAAAACGCGGTATTTGACAATTACCACCATCAGTTTAGGGTTGGGACGTCTCCGTACACTTACGATCTTAACCCTCTGCAGGCCTCGTCCATAGAGGTGTCGGCCGGCAATGCCTATTTAGGCGACCTGCTCTTAGGCTTTTTGGGCAATGTGCCGGTGCACTACATGCATGTCACCATAACCGTCCGTTTCAACAAGGCGTACCAGCTGGAGTCGGTCTATCAAAGCGCCAATACCTTGCGCGCGGATGCATTTGAATTTTTCAATGTGACCGACAGCCAGGACACCCTGCCGCTCGCCGTCTATGCCGGCGCCAATTGGAATTCTGTCACCGCCGTGTTTGATCTTGATCCGCAGGGGGGGAAAAAGAATTTTCTTTTTAAAATCAAGGGCGGGTTAAACGGGCCCCGGAGCTCTACGGATCTTGATGATACTCGGCCTTTGCCGGGCGGCCGTTATTTTGACGGCGACGATGCAGACAGCACAGCTGAAGCCGAGGATAATGTGCTGGCCTACCTGCAAACCGCGTCCGCCGACGGCAACACCATTACCTATCCACGGGTCTCAACCGCCACCTATCCTGACACAGACCCCCTCACTCCCAATTCCCGCCGCTGGACTGTGATATTCAACCGGCCCATGGATCCCGCCTCTTTTACCAGCGCCAATATAAAAATCATGGCCAAATACACTGTGCCCAATCCGGATGAAACCTACACCGTCAATCCCAAGACCACGGTCTATGATCCTATAATATACGTACTGTATGTTTATTTGCCGGATGCTTTTTATCCTTTTTCAACCGTTGAGAATGATGTAACCGTGCAGCTTTTTATCGGGCGCAATGTCCAGTCCGCGGACGGCTACAAACTGGACAACAGCGGAGACGAAGTTCCCGGCATGGCGGATGATGATTATTTAAGCGCCGAGGATACGGTGTATTCAAAATTGCAATAATCCCCACAGCAGTGAAGGGGTCAGGGTTGATTTGTTCATCCAAACATCCGCTTTCTCAAGAACGTCCAAACCGACTCTTCCCCCCACGCTTTTTTATTTTTTATACATGATTGCACTTCTTCCGCCCTGTTCCACGATTTTTTTCCTAAATTTTAGGCCTACTTCCTCAGCCTGCTCTATCGCCTTTTCATAATTTTCCTGTGTCACCGGCCCTTTGGGCTCGACAAAAAGCAACTTGCCACCCGGTTTCAACGACTCGGCAACTTGTCTGAAGAATTCCTTGCCGTCAGGCGTTTCATGCACTACGCCAATCGCAAAACAAAAATCAATCCGCCCCTGCAAATCTTCAATGTGCAATGAACGCGCAGTGCAAACCCGCGTCTCGATCCTGTCAGCAAGCCCGGCTCTGGCCGCCCGTTTTTTAAGGCCGGCAATCATTCCCGGTTGCAGATCAATGCAAATCACCCTGCCGTTTGGCCCGGCCATTCTTGCTGCCGGCAGGCTGAAAAATCCCATGCCGCATCCGGGTTCCAGCACAGTCATGCCTCCTTTGATATATGAACCCAGTATCCTATCAGGATCCATATAGAATTTTCTCGTGGGACTAACCAGCAACCAGCCCAGCCAGGCTGGATATACATGTTCTGCCATGACCATTCTCCTTTCGGACAGGGGAAAGGAGGTCCCGGCCTGCAAAATGCAGGGTCCCCTTCCCGTATCGCCGTTCATTCTTTGTTTTGTTTTGTACGCTCCACATATGCTTCGTATGCCAGTCTGCCTTCCTCCTGCCAATATTGCAGAAAAGCCCCCTCCTCAGGCAAACCGGTTGGTTCCTCTCCTTTTACGCACAGCCAACGATGCCATTTTTCATCCACTTTTTTATGAGCATGATCATGCGGCTGGCCGTGGTGCCCGAGGCTGAAAAAGAGCTTGGCCAGAATAAAAAGCCCTACTGCCTGCCAATAGGTAATAGGGGATATGTGAAATATTACAGTCAGGGTGTTATTCCAGAGAAACATGATAACCCATCCCAACCCCAAAGCCAACACAACCGCCAGACTAATACCGCCGATGACGGCGGCAATCACCCTTGGCACAGATACCCGTCCGCTTTTATTGCTTCCACAATGCTTGAACATCGTCTTTTCCTCCTTTACCATTCAATGTTTCGAAAACGCTTTTCCAGTTTTTTCATTGCGCGCGCCTTATGCGAAAGCAGGGTGTTTTGCGAAACACCCCACGCCTTGGCCAGCTCTTTGAATGTAAATCCTTCCAAATCATGGGCGATGATAACCCGCTGCTCCATCTCGCCGAGTCCGGCCAGGGCGGCAAACAACGCTTCCTGCCCCTCCTGGCTTTGCAATACCTGGAAGGCATCAGGCTGCGTATCATGAAGCAGTTCAATCAAGCTGCCGCTTTCTTCCATCTCTTTCCCGGCGAAAAGAGATATAGTCTCTTTCCTGGTCCGGTAATAATCAATCACGTGGTTTTTAACGGACCGGTAAATATAAGCAATCAGGTTTTCCAGCGGCAGCGTGATATCCGCCTTGGCCAAAATATTGGCCAGCACCTCCTGGACAACATCCTCGGCATCCATTTCCGCTGTCTCAGTCAGACGGGAGCGGATATAGCGCACCAATTTAAGCCGCTCTTGCTGGAATATCGCCGCTATTTCCGAAGTGTTCATGACGGGCTCCTAATTGAATAACGAAAAACAGGATAAAATATTGCGGGAAATTTATATTTCATGTCAGGAATCGATAAATGAATTTAAAATGCATCTGTTTCTACATCCAGCGAGCGGGCGGACAAAACGCAGCATTCATTTTTTTATTGCCTTTACCATCATGCCTTGAGGAACAATGTATCCTTTTATAGGCAGCCTTAGGGCTTGATACTAATCAATGACAATGTCGATGAATCCGGACCGCTTCAACAATTCACGCATTTCTTCGCCGCCCGATCATGTTAAATTCATTTTTTCAAGACGCTTGCTGTAACCGATGCCATCATCCTTATTCCAGGCCATTTCTATATTGATTCTGCCGGAAGGCATTAATACCCGGAATATCTCTTTCAGTGATAATTCCCATGCGGGCCAGAAATAAAAAGTTTCAATGGCCGCCGCCTTTGAAAACACATTGTCTTGCCAAGGCAGAAAGATGCCTGCCCTCGTATACACTCGGCTTTTCCCGCTTGAACCAGCTTTTTATTAATAGCATTGGCCAATCTAACCATGTCTTCAGAATAATCCACGCCCGCTATTCTCGAAACATGTGCTGCGTATTTTTTAATGAATAATCCCGAGCCAAATCCTATTTCGAGAAACGTATCATCCTGTTTGAAATCAAGTCCTTTTGCTGTATTTTTATCAAAATCCCTGGGCCCCCAAAAGGCCATGCCGCATGCCAGCATTCTTCCAAAAATACCTCGGGGCTTTGCAACCGGGGTGTAAATTGAAACAGCAATAGCTTTATCACCCCTGGGTCATATACCGGAAGTCAAGCGTCCGTCTTGATGCAGCTTTACAGCTGGCCCTTCCCTGCATATCCCTGCCGCTGAACCGCCTATACGCCTTTCAAGACATTGGCCACCGTAGTTAAACCACCCAAAAATATCTCGGCGTTTTTTCTAAATATTGTTGATAGTCTTCGCCGTATTTTCCAATGCAGTATTTTTCTTCATCCACGATCATGAAATGGCAGCTTATCACTTCAATGGTATGCAAAATGATCACAAACCACGAACCAATGGCCATCCCCATCCCATAACCCACCGAAGTATAGGCAACATAGATGGGATTTCTGCTGAACCGATAAAGGCCATTGACGGCAGGCTGATTGCAAGACGCCGAAGCATAATTCCACAGCGCGATGGCCGTCAATACTATACCCGCCAGATATAAAGCTATTCCCCATTTGAAATGTATTGTGCCAAGCTTCAAAGGACATACAACAGGATAAGCAAGAGTCCCCCACCATGACAATTGCGCCCCCCAATAAAAGGTTTTCTCCCCGAGCGTTTGCAGACTTTTCGCCGGTGTCAACAACCTCGACAATGCTCCTTTTTTAAACAAGGGCACCCCGAGATTGACAACCAGATACAAGAAAGTCAAGCACCAGCCTCCATACAACTCCAAAGAGAGTCGCGGAAAAATCCCCATGGGCAACTCCTTTTAACAGACAATTCAATACCTTGCTGTCCAAATTGCGCGAATACTGCCGTAGATATCTCCGGCAGTCTGGGTGGCGCCAATTGATCAATAGTTATCGTGTCTTTCTCAATCCCAATTTGGACACTTGTGAATTCAATATTATCGTGACTTTTTCCGCCAAGCAGAAGATGAGCGGCCATCTTTTTTAGGAAAATTGATGCCCAATATTTTTAATTTCCGGTACAAAGTCGTCTTGTGAATCCCCAGCTCGCGGGCCGCTGCCAGCCGGTTGTGATGATGCCGCTTCATGGCGTTTGCTATCGTCTGCGCTTCGGCCATGCGCCGGGCAGACTTTATCTGCCCCGAATCCACAGGACTTTTTCGTCCCCGGGTCATTTCCTCGGGTAAATGCTCCAGAGTGATCCACTTTCCAGCACAGAGGATAAAGGAGCGCTCAATAATATTCTCCAATTCCCTGACATTGCCCGGCCAATCATGCGCCATCAGCAGAAAAAGCGCATCCGTGGCCAGGCCCGAGATATGCTTGTGCTGCATCCGGTTGAACCGCTCTATAAAATGATCGACCAGCAAGGGAATGTCTTCCTTGCGCTGGCGAAGCGGCGGCAAATCAACACGAATGACATTGATGCGGTAAAAAAGGTCTTCCCGAAACGTTCCTTGTTTTACCAATTCAGCCAGATCATGGTTGGTGGCGGCAACAATTCTGGCTTCCGTGTGCTCGCTATGACTGCTTCCCAATGGTTCATAGCGCCGTTCCTGCAACACCCGCAATAGACGAACCTGCATCGCGGGGCTGATGTCCCCAATCTCGTCTAAAAAAAGTGTGCCATCGGCCGCCTGCGCAAAGCGGCCGGATTTGTCCTGCACCGCTCCGGTAAAAGCGCCTTTTTTATATCCGAAGAGCTCTGATTCCAGCAGCGTGTCCGGCAGGGCGCCGCAATTAATGGCCACAAACGGTTTTTCCGCCCGCGGGCCGGAACCATGAATTGCCCTCGCCAAAAGCTCCTTGCCGGTCCCGGTCTCCCCCTGGACCAGCACTGTGGAAGAGGTGGAAGAAATGGCCGGGACCAACTCAAACACTTTCCGCATTGATTCACTGCGGCTCACCAGATCCCCCATGGTAAATTTTCCGGTAAGCTTCTGGCGCAATGCTTCCAGTTCTCGCAGATCCCTGAAGGTCTCGGCTCCGCCAATGGTGCGTCCTTTGGCGTCGCGCAACACCGCTGTCGATATGCTGATAGGAATGCGTTCACCTTGGGCGTTGATGATAAAACACATTTTATTGATAACCGGGGTTCCATTTTCCAGTGTTTTGCGCAGGGCACAGGCCTGCTCGCACAAATTGGCGCGGAGCACTTCGGAGCATAAGCGTCCAATGGCTTCCGACCTTTGGATGCCGGTAATCTCTTCGGCCGCGCGGTTGAATGACGTAACCCGCCAATCAAGGTCTACCGTAAAAACACCGTCTGAGATGCTTTCCAATATGGCATTGGTTTGTGTTATATCCATTTTTCCCAAAAGGCCAAATGCCGCCTTCCGCCCTCCCGTGCTTTTTTAAAAATAATATCCAGCACACATTTCCAGTTTCATTTCATATGGCTTACTGCCGAATTCCGTATCTTCTCCGCCGGTTAAAAATGTAGGCCAAAATAAAAACCCGACATTTGTCATCGGCTTATAACTTACAGGAATGCTGATTGAGGCGCTTTTGTCTTCAATATTATAAACAATCTGAAATGCGGGTGTAAAATATATCCAGTGAAACGGTTCGGGCCAGGAGAGCTTTAAATAGAAATAATCGCAGAGCAAAGTGTTGCCGCTAAAATAATTTCTATTTACATTTAAAGCAGTGGCGGCCGAAGTGTTCCCTAAATCTGCGGCATTCCGTAAAAATCCAGCATAGTTTTGAAATTCTTTCCGGGTCAAGCCGGCGCTGTTATGATAATACTCCGCAACCACTGTCAGGTTCCACTCGTTCAGCCATCGAAAGCCGAGAAGATACGTTGCGCCGTCATGTTTCCCGGTTTGAAGCCCATCATCGGAAATAGAGTATTTAGATTGTCCCTTAAACCGGCCGTACTCGCCATGAATTTCCAGATTTGCATATATATTTTTAGAAAAATCCAGCCCGATTTTCCCGGGTTGCGTATTGCTGTAATATCCCATAAAATCAATATCCGTATCCCATAATAACAAATACAGTTTTCCAGCCCAATCTGCATGGCGCAACTCAAATAACCGATCATTGATGCCCGGCTCCGGAGAAACAGCGATTATGGTTAGAGACATGTTTTTCAGGTAATCCCAGGAAAAGCTTTTGGAATATTCATAATTCATTGACAACAAACCTGCCTGCGAGAGTTCGGGGTCTTCCGGCTCCTTTTTGGGATTTACATATCCGACAGGGTTAAAAGCATATCCTTTCCCCCAGTTGTACATTTTCTTCCCCAGGATTAAAAAAGAATTTTCAGAAAGATTTAAGCTTCCATAAAGTTCATACAGACTGATAGCCGTCAGAATATCGCTGTAATACTCCGTGTAGGTCCTTATGCGCAAGCCCGCATCCTTGGTCTGATAATCGCCATTCAAATATAATTCCATGCGATATGAAGATAAATCTCCGGATAATTCCAGACCGTCATATTGCAAGGCATAGAGAGGAGACCCTTTCCGGCTTTTAAAAACGGTATATGCCGCATCCAAATTGCCGCCGAGTTCAAATGTTTCCTTTTCAGATGCAACGGCCGGCACCTCAAACGAATAATCTTCCGCAGCCTGTGCCGCCGCACCAACCGCCAAAACGCCAAGCAAAACCATCGCACGTTTCATTTCCGCAATCCGTCGATCTTTGGCATATAATTCATGGTGAAAACCTCGTCTTTGAATTCACGGGATTTCACCCCGGAAAATATCATCATTGACCGATAGCCTTTGTACAGGGGACTATGCGTTTCAATAACCGACGGCCTTTCCAGCGTATTGCCAAAATCCTTAATCTGCTTGAATTCCAGGGTTTTGATCAGCATGCCGCTGGCTGAAAAGCATTCTATTTGGGTCAGCATCTCTTCCCGGGTAGCGCGCATCTTCAAGCTGTCGTAAGCCACGGATTTGGTTTTCGCTTTCAAAACCAAGATATATTCATTTTCCGTTTTTTCCAGCCCGGTTACATCGTACTCCGCGCTATAATCCATCTGCATAATATCTGCATTGTTGAATATGCCGCCGGTAATGGACTGCAAACTGGTAATACGGATCGGTTTTCCCACGTTGGGTATGTACAGCCACATATTGTCACCCAGCCGCAGCGTGGTCCTGCCTTTTTCGCTTGCCGGGGAAATAAACAACATGGCCATTTTATCCTGGCCTTTTTTAACTGTATAAACTATAAATTCTTTTTTCCTGCCATTCGGTTCTTCGTTAATAAGCTTGCGGTAAGACTCATAACTTGCGGGCATCATTTTTTCATCGATTTTTTTCAATATTTCATTCCCGTCTTGTGCAAAAGTAAGCGTACAACTGAAAATCATCGTCACTAAAAGCAACGTCATTTTCATGGCTTTCCCCCATAATTTAATTTAAACATGCCTTAACGCTTCGACCGGTTCCATTTTTGCCGCTTTAAGCGCCGGTTGCAGGCTGGCCAAGGTCGAAATCACAACAACGATAGCTATAGAGACAATAATCTCTCCCATTGGTATTTGCGGAGCCAAAGAGAGCTCCATCATTCCAAAGGTAAATTGCGGTTTTATGACGGCAAGCACTGCCAAAATACCTGTTCCCAGAATTCCGCCGGCCAAAGCGCTAAAAAATCCAAGCGACAATCCTTCAGCCAAAAAAAGCATGAGAATTTTTCCGGGCAAAGTACCCAGGGAAGCGATGGTCCCTATTTCCCCGATCCGTTCGTAAACAGACATCATCATCACATTCAAGATACTGATTAAAACAATGGAAACCAAAACCACTCTTACAACCATAATCAGCAAGGTCACGATCCTGGCAATGCTGGAAAACGGCGACAAATCCTCCCAGGTATGAATTTCCAAAAACGGCTTGTCCGGGCTGGCGCCCGCGATTCCGGGCAATGCGTGCTTTAGCTCCCGCGTGGTTTTTCTCAGCCTGCTGAAATCATTTATTTTCACGGCGATTTCAGTTATTTCTCCGCCCTCAATCCTCAATAGCGAGAAGGCATCTTCCATATGCATATAGCCGTCTTTGCCTTGCGGCCCAAGAATGTTTTCCGATATGCCGGATATTTTAAAAGTCATACCGTTTACGGAACCCTCTTTGTTGGTGGCCACCAGCACGACTTCATCTCCCGTTTTCAACTTCATGCCATTGGCAATATTCAAGGGAATAACAATCGATCCCGGTTTAACAAATGTGTCCGGATTTGAATCACCGTCTTTTATTCGTTTTGGAAGATCCGGGCATACCTGGCTTTCATCTCCGGGGTATACTGCCGTCAGCCGCATGTTGGTTGATTGCACGAAATTGCTGATCACAGCGCCAAACCTGATTCTTTTTGAATAATCTTTAATTGCGGCATTTTTGTTAAGTATTGATTCGATCTTTATGCGTCCTGCTTCGGGTATAGTCAGGTCAAGCGGCAAGTTGTCAATTGAACCCACATAGCCTTTTTTATGTATTTGCAGATCCCCCAGGTTGGAATTGGTAAGGATGCCGACAATCCCATCCTTGAACGAATTTCCTATGCCCCCGAAAACAATCACCAATGCTACTCCAAAGACAATTAGCGAAGCGGTCAGCAAGGTTCGCCGCGTATATCTGAATAGGTTGCGCCACGCTATTTTCAGGATATTTATCATCTCATTTCCCTCCTGCATTCCGGGCGGTTTGTCCGATTATTTTTCCATCTTCAATCGTATAGATAACTTCCGCTTCCCCGACAACTTTCGTATCATGGGTTGCAAAAATAAATGTAGTCCCAAATTCATTTTTCATATCATGCATGATTTTTAATATTTTGTAGGCGGTATCATGGTCAAGGTTGGCCGTTGGCTCGTCGGCCAGGACAATTTTAGGTTCGGTTACCAGCGCCCTGGCAATGGCAACCCTCTGTTTCTGCCCGCCTGAAAGCTGGTCGGGATACTTGTCTTTTTGTTCCATCATTCCGACTTTTTCAAGCAATTCCAGGATTTTTATCTTCCGTTTTTCGGCGGGTACGTTTTGCACCATGATTAACGGATATTCAACATTCTCGTAAACAGTCAGAACAGGTAATAAGTTGAAATTTTGAAATATAAAACCTATATTGCCGCCTCTGAATTTTGCCGAACTTTTCCTGTCCAGATGGCTCACGTCCATCCCGTTAATCAGCACTTTCCCTTTGCTGGGCTTGTCCAGGCAGCCGATCAGGTTCAAAAGCGTTGTTTTACCGCTTCCCGAAGGCCCGATAAAAGATACGAATTTACCCGCATCAATTAAAAGATCTATGCCTTTTAAGGCCCAAACGCCTATTTTCCCTATAACGTATGATTTTTCAACATTTTCAATGGCTAAAAGACTCATGGTTACACCTCGGTTTTTATCATGCCAATATTTTCCAAAAATCATCTCTCCGGGCCGTGGAGCGCGGAGCCCAGTTGAATGAATATCTCAAAGGTCTTTAAAAATTCCGAAGGGGATATTTTCAGAGCGGCAGCAGTCAGAATAAGATGGCCGGTTGATGAAACCGGCAGAAATTCAGTCAATCCTTCCACAACACCCATAATGACAACCTCGATCCAATTCATGCTCTAACCTCGTTTTCCCGTCAACTTCAACCCGGATAATAGTATTCATATCTCGTATCACAACCAGCGTCACAATTGAAATCTTAAAGTAATAAGTTCAACATACCGCCGACAGCGAGAGACATAATAAACATTATCGTCAAGATGGCAAGCGTGTCTTTTGTGCCGAATTCCCTCAACAGGATCACCAAGGTGGCGATGCAGGGAAACTGCATTACCAAAACCACACAGGCGATCACGCTTTGTTTGAAATCAAGCCCCAAGGGCGCCAGCATGCCCACGGACACATCCTTGCGCAAAAATCCCAGGAGCAGGCTGGCCGTGGTATCCGCCGGCAGCCCCAAAATGCCGGTGGTGATGGGTGCAGCGAGGTTCCCCAGGATTTTGATCACCTGCAGCGAGTAAAGCACATTCATGATCAGCACACCCAATAAAACATAAGGCAGCGCTTCCAGTAGAAACTGCCGCGTGCGCAGCCCCACCTTCAGGGATAGCATCCGAAAACCCGGTAGCCGGTATGGGGGAATCTCAACAAACATCTCGGGAATTTCAGCCCGGTTGAAGGCCTTGGCGATGAGTGCCAATCCCAAACCTGCCACAGCCAGCGTGGCAAAAATAATAAAGGGCCCCAGGGCGCCGGAGCCGGCTAAAAAACCATAGATCATGGCTGTCTGTCCCATGCAGGGTATGCAGATGGTGATCAGCATGGCGGTGACCACACGCTGCGGCCTGGATTCCAGCATACGCGTGCTCAAAATACCCGGCACATGGCAGCCCCCGCCCAGCAAAAGGGGAATAATCGCGAATCCGTGCAATCCCAGCCTGTGCAGGGGCGCGTCCAGCAGTATGCCCAGCCTGGGCAAATAACCCGTATCCTCCAAAATGCCCAGCACTAAAAAAAAGGCAAAAACATAAGGCAGAACCATGGCCAGGGGCACATAAATTCCGGTTGATAACAGTCCCAGTGATTCCGCATAATTGATCTGCCCGTGGAAGAGCTTGCCAATCAATAAATAATGCAGCCAGGAATCCGGGCCAAGTACTCCTGACAACCGCATAAGCCAGGGCTGCCAAACAACATTGAAAAAAGGATCCAGCAACAGGGTGATGAAACCCTCGCCTATCCAGCGCACCACTTGAAAGCAGGCCAGAACCACAAGCAGGGCAAATAAAATACCCGTTGCTGGATGCAGTGTGAGATCGGAGAAAATTTCCAGCAATGTATGATGATGGTGTTTGAGGCTTTGCACCTGTTGGATAATATTGCCAATGTGCTGCCAGCGTTCATGATCCTGGTGCGGAAAGGAATTGGCCTTGGCGTCTGCCAAGCGGCCGGCCAGTTGCTTGATGCCTTCGCCGCTAATGGCACAGGTCTCCACCACCGGAACGCCAAGTATTTTCTCCAAGCGGCCGGCATCGATGCGGATTCCTTTGTGGTGTGCTTCATCCGCCATGTTCAGGGCAATGACCACGGGTTTTCCGAATTTAAGCAGCGCCATTGTCAAAAACAGGTTCCTCTCCAACTGTGTGGCATCCACCGCATTGATGACCACATCTCCCGCGGGCAATATGTGGGCCGCAACTTCCTCGGCTTTGCAGGCCGGCTCCAGGCTGTAGGTCCCGGGGGCATCAATTATTTCCATGAATTCCGGGCCGATTTTCACTTTTCCCGAGGTGAATTCCACGGTAGTTCCCGGGTAATTGGAGGAAATCATCCTGACGCCGGTAAGCCTTGCAAACAAGGCGCTTTTGCCAACATTGGGATTGCCCATGAGCACAATACGTTTCATTCCAAAACCTCGACCATAATCTTTTGCGCCATGCCAAAGCCTACCGCCAGCTTGCATCCGGCCACTTCCAAAAGCACGGGCCCGCGCAGCGGCTGCGCATTCTTCCTGGTTATCCACACCCCCTCATGAATGCCCATGGCATTCAAACGCGCCCGGATGCCATGACCGCCGCCAATGCCGGCGACCTTTCCTTTTTGGTTTGTTTTCATTTCCGTCAAAGAAACAAGCATTTTGTCCATTCTCCATATTTTTAATCTTTATCCCATTTCCATAATAACTAAATCACGCGAATACTGCCGGAGGCGTCCTTTTTCTTCCCAATAATCCTTCCGGTCAGGGCTGCCGCAGGCGTCCTTGTCCTTCCGATAATTTATCCGGTCAGGGCTGCCGCAGGCGTCCTTGTCCTTCCGATAAT
>JAFGIQ010000274.1 GCA_016929575.1 candidate division FCPU426 bacterium | reverse complement strand
GCCACGGTGTATGGGACCAGGCTCACCCGTTCTCCGGATTGCCAATCATCGTCCCAACGGGGCCCGACATGCGCCAGAGTGCCAAACGCGCTCAGCGCTCCCCAGCGAAAAACGGCGGTCAAGGAAACCTTGTAATCCGCGCGACGAATCAGTGGTTTTGGGCCCAGGCTCTCTGTGTCGGTGATGTCATTGGCCGTAAGTTTGGTGTATGCCGCTTTCAGATCCAGGTTTGACCAGGGCCGCCAGGTGGTGCTTGCTTCCCACCCCTCGGTTTGCACCTGGCTTAAGTTGCGGTATTCCCCCACAATCTCCCAGGTCATGGGATCCATGCTGATCATATAAAAATCAATTTGATTTTTAAAATCAGTCTGAAAATAAGTCAGGGCAAGCTGCAGGTTCTCGGCAGGAAGACTCTGATCCAGGCCGACTTCCCATCCTTGGGACGTTTCGGGTGTAAGCCCGGTATTCCCATATTTGGAATACAATTGATACAAGGTGGGTGCGTTGAAGGCCGTACCCCAGGAGGCGCGCAAGCGGGTGAAGGTCGCCTCTAAAGTATAGCTTGGGGACAAACGATAGCAAAAATGGCTCCCATATTGATCATGGGTGTCCATCCGTGCGCCCAAAAGCATCCGGACTCCTTCCCAGGTATACGCATCCTCCGCATACACGCCCACCACATGGGCTGAACGCACATGAAAATCGGTTTCACCGTACGAGGCCAACCCGTGCCCCATGCCCTGTTCTTGCTGGTATTCCGTTCCCACGGAAAGCTGTTGCCTGGGCAGCGCGACCCGGTTGCACCATCCGGCAACAAGATTGCGGGAGCGGTATTCATCGCGGCTATAGCTGTAGGGTTGGATGGCATCGGTTTCATTGCGCGTTATCCGGTCAAGCTGGGAAAAGCCGAGGCGCACCTCCTGCTCCCAGGCGGCCGGCAAGGTTTCCCACTGCATTTCCAGCAGGCTCAGGGATTGGTTTTTCCTCCCCCACGCATTGGGATCATCACCCGTATCACCCTGGCCGGCGTCCATTTCATTTTCACCGACGTGGTACCGGTTGGCCCACTTGACATTCATCCCGGGTGTGGCATCGTAATCCAGAGTCAGATCCAAAGACACGCGGCGGTATCCGTCATCATCCATGGCCGGCTGGGGCTGCGCATAGGTTTCTTTGCGTTTGGCCGCGGAAAACCCCCTGGTGTTTTCCCATGATGCGCCGAGCGCCACTCCCAAGCCGGACGCCGCCCCTGTGATCTCGGTTGTTCCCAGCATCGTATCCTGAGAGCCGGCTTCCACGGACAGCGATCCCCGCCAATCGCCGGCGCCCCTTTTCGTGATCAGGTTAATCACCCCGCCCATGGCGCTGGAACCAAACACCACGCTTTGCTGCCCGCGCACAATTTCAATGCGCTCCACATTGTCCAGCGACAGGTTGGAAATATCCGTGGTTCTTTTTGGTGAAATCGGATCATTCACCGCAATGCCGTTCACCAAGACGAGCGTCCTTTCAGAAGCCGCACCGCGCAACATAACAGAATTCTGCTGGCCCGGGCCGCCGTTTTGCACCGCATCCAAGGCGGCCACCTCCGGCAGGACATCTTTTAGCACCCGCGCCTTGCTGGCTTCGATCTCCTCCGCGGTGATGACAGTCATTGAACTGGTGACCTCGGACAAAGGCAGGCGCAGACGCGACGCGGAAACCACGATGGGATCCAGGATATGAACGGGGCCCTCTGCCAGCGCCGGCTCCATGTCCGGTTCAGGCGCTTGTGTGGTCCCGTCTCTGTCAGCCGTCTGTGATTCCACGGATGTGGCCGGGGATTCATCCTCAGCAGTCTGGTCCTCTTGGATTTGGGTGGCTTCGATGCCGGCTCCATTCGCCGGCGCAACGGCGTTTTCGGCAAAAATTCCGGTACTGACAAGGCAGGCAAAAAGAACAATAGCAATTGCAATGCAGGTGGTCTTCATTTTTTTCTCCTTTTTCTCCCTAGAGATATTTCCGGCCATTCTGTTTCCTGGCTCGCCATCCTCCTACTGGCCGCGTCTTCCCGGTTTTCACCAGTGACTTGCTGCGGCGTTCGTCCGGCTTACAGTTGCAGGGCAGCTGGGGCTTTTCACCCCATTCCTTAAAATGACCGGATGGAAAAACACGTACTGCTGCAGCATTGGAAAAACCAATGCTGTTGGCTTTGTTTTAGTCTCTCACCTCCCCCAAGTCGGAATATTCAATCCTTTGATGAATCCCCGGCCAGCGGTTGTCCAGGCCGGCATCTTCAGGCGCTGGCAGCCGCTGGTCAGCGTCATTTAGTTGTTTTGGCCGCCATCGGCTTGCGCATCCTGTTTGCGGGCTTGCTCAGGCACACCGGATCTTTGGAAGGCAATTCCCCAGCGTGCTTTCTGCCCTCTCACATCAATATGGGCAAACGGGCCATGGTGCGGCGTAGCAGGGTACAACCCCAATCCCCCCACCATTTTTTTATTCCGGGTCGAGCAGTCTATTGCATCCGCAATGCGGCACAGAATGGCTGCATCCTCATGATCATGCCTGCCGTCCTGGTTGAGGTCGTCCATATTACCGTCTTGGTCTTCATCGACATAAACATCCGCCGCGCGGCCCCACACATGGCTGCTAAAGCGCACATTGCCAAGGCGCCGGTTGTAATAGGGGGTGCGGTATCCGCTCATGATGCGCAGCTGCCGGCAGCCGTATCCTTGTTCATTCAGCCGATCCAGGATTTTTTCCAATTTAAATACCAGGGTGGTGTCCAAAACAAGGTAATGCGGGAAAGCGCTTTTTTGCTTGCACACAAATTGCCCCAGGGTAAAATGCGGACTTATGCGGGTGGAGGCGTTTTGTGCCGTAACCTTGACAAATCCCCTGGGAAGGCTGAGCGCAGGGGCAGAGGCCCGGGGATACGCGCCTATGCGATAGCCGTGCAGACCGCCCTTGCCGAGGCGCTGAAAAGGCACCATGACAAAGATGTTCAGCTGCATGCAATCCTTGCCACCGGCCTGCTGAATGACGGCCGGATAAAGTCCGCTTTCCCGCGGCGCAGTCAAGCGCCATT
>JAFGIQ010000273.1 GCA_016929575.1 candidate division FCPU426 bacterium | reverse complement strand
TTGCCGGTTGTATTCCGCAGCAGCATGATACAAGGCAGGCAGCAGTACGGATAGCCAGGGCGGCGCTTTTTGGGCATAGATCCAGGAAAATTCATTGAAATTGATCCCGCGGGTGAAATAAAAACAGCGGGTCAAGCCCTTGGCCACCACCGGGGCGACCTGCGCAAACTCCTCTTCGTTCAATTCCTGTAAAAATGTTTTAAAGAGGCTGGAATGGCGCAGCAGCACGGCCATAACCTCTTCCGACACTCCGGCGCCAAGCCATTGCAGCAGGCTGCGCCGGATGTAAATGTTTCGGAAAATAGCAGGATCCCCCTGCTCGCTGAAAGCCCAAAACAAATATTCAAAATCAGCCTGCGGGTGGGAAAAAAGGCTGTAAAACAAGCGCTGATTGACATTAAAATCCCTGATGCGGGACAAGAGCATATGGAATCGGGTCTGGGTGATGAGAATGGGATCGCCCTGCATCTTGTTTTCGAAAGATTCCCGCGCCATGATGGCATGGTATGCATCCTGGATGCTTGTGATCATGCTTCCCACCGGCGCCGGCAGGAGATCGAGAATGGCATAATATTCCGCCATCGCTTTTTCTTCGGTCATTGCATATCCGGCGCGCTTCATGAGTTCATGGATGTTGTTTTCAATCTGCTGCGTGTCAAAGCGGCCGCTCGGGTCGTATCTCTGTGCAGCCTGATAGATGGACTGGAAAGTCGCCAGCACATCCACGGGCTGAAGCAATTCTTTTCCCTGCCACTGGTAGGCAGCCCGGATCTGCCGGATAATCTCCGTTTTATTTCGGACGGCCTGGGCAGCCAGGTCGCGGATTAAGGGGTCGGCCGGCAAAACGCGCACCGGAAATGAAAATGTTCTTTTGCCCTTCCTGGTTTCAAATTCCGCCGGCTCGCTTTCCACTGCATGCCCCTTGGCGAGAATTTTTGCCCCGGCAAAAGGATTCACATACGTATACGCATCCACCACCGCGCCCTGGCGCATCAAAGACATGGTTTCCTCAATAGTCTGTTTCAAATCGTCCAGTCCGGTGGTGGGGTAAAACAAAATCAGGTTGATTTTGGGGATAATGCCGGCCTGCAGCGAATCCAGTATTGCCTGCCGGTTGATTTCAACCGCTGTCTTGCCCGCACGCAGGCGCAGCTTCTTTTCCATGTCATGCAAAATTTTTCCGGCAAAGGATTCCACGCCGTAGATGAGCATATAAAATCCGGCCGAGCGTATCAGGCGCAAAAGATCGGGATGCACGCGGTCCGTGCGTGAGAGGGCAAAAAAAGTCAGCTCCTGGTTCAAGCCCTCGCTGACCAGGGCCTGGCATACCTGGCGCACGCGGTTTTCACTGGCAAAAAAATCATCGTCATTAAAATAAACCGCCTGCAGCTCTGGATAGGTTTTTTTCAGACGCTTGATCAGGCGGATGATGTCCCTGGCCTCGAGCAGGCGCAGTTTTTGGTTTCCGCTTTCCACGGCATCATCGTACATGTTGGTGGAAGAGCAAAAATCACAACCCATGGGGCAATTGGAAGTGGTATATATCCGGGCGGTCTTGGTGTGCCGGCCGGTGTTCATCACCAGCATATCCGCCTCGCTGTAGCGTTTTTCATTAGAAGCCCAATAATCGCGGTAGGGAGCCTCGGCCGGATCCCACAGCATTGAAATCAGGCGCAGGTCCTCCTTGGACAATCCTGCGGCCAACAGGGAGGTTTCGCGGTCCTGCCCCTGGCTGTCCTGGTAATGGATGGCCTTGACCTGTTGCAAGGCGGCACGCGGTATCTGACTCCCTTTAAAGGCGACGGCCATGTCCAAAACCGAAAACTCGCCCACACCCCGGGTCACTGCCCGGGCCGGGGTGTTTTCAACAATAAATTTGGCGTTAAAAACCGCGCCCTGGCCCCCGGCGAAAATAAAGAGATCCGGGTTGATTTTCTCGGTTTCCAGCATCACGCGGGTCTGGTTTTTCAACGTGGGTTCCAATACGGAAAAGCCGACCATCTGATACTTGCCGCTGCGCACGCGCTCAAAATAACCTTTTTCTCCGTAAAGATCCAGATCATACACTTCCACCTCATATCCAAACGCCTTCAGAAAAGACGCGATGCGGTGCACCCCCAGGGTAGGCACGGCAAACTGGCCGACCTTTTCCTCGCCGGCTTTATACGGAGTGGTCAGCAGGATCCGGGGCATGTCGGCCAGGGGTTCGGCTGAACTGAAAACCGGCACCGCGTCCTGGTCGATGGTCTCATAATACACGACGCGTCCTGCTTCGCTGAACGTCAGCCTCGCCTGCGCAGGCGAGGTTGTTGACCGCAGCAACAGGCTTTGCAGCCGCGCTTTGCCTTCGTCGGATAAAAACAAAGTGGCACGGGCAAACTCCAGGGCCAATTCCCTGTTGGCATGGCAAAAAAGCGAAACATAGAGAAAACGTTCAAGAATACTCATGCTGGTCAAACCCTGGCTGCGGGCGGTTTCATCCAAATAGTGAAAAAGCCGCCTTGCCGCCTGCATGTCCAGGGTCTTCAATTTTTCGGTAACCGCCCAGGCTTCCAAATGCTGAAAGGGCTTTTTCAGCGCCGCCTGGTCTCCTGTCGTTGTCTGCGGCACAACGCGCTGTGCTGCGGTTTTGTCTCCCGTCGGACGGGAAACCGCGGCCGCGGCTTTTGCCCTGTCTCTGGGCCTGGGCGAACGTTGCCGGCCCAAACTGCCTGTGGCCTGGGAAGGTGCAATGGATTTATCCTTCCCCGCTATTTTACCCATCAGCAGCACCGGCTGGGTCCGCAGGCCTTGCCGTTTTCTTTCACCAGCGGCTGTTACCAGCCATGCGTACTGCAATGGCGGCTGAAACTGCAACCGGCGCCAGTTGAGAATCTGCGCCATGATGATAAACACCGCCAGGGCGGCCGGCAGGACCAGATTGATGCCTGTCGCCGCGGTCAACGCCGCCGCCAATCCCAGCCATTGCATGAGTATAAAGGGCGAGGCCTGCACTCCGTAGGCGATCATTTCCTGCCTGGCGGCAATCCCGCCGGCGTTCAGCAGCACATGAATTTTTTCATGCAGTGCATAAATTTTCTGCAGCCCTTGCGGCCGCAGGTACATGAAGGGCTTGTTGGCATAAATGGCGGCACCGACAGTATAGGCGGGTTCCTCCGCGTCCCCGGCAGCGGGTGCAGCTTCGATAAAATCTTCAATGAGATTTTCCGGTCCTGCCCGGTACCGCCCCCGGCGCACCAGCCAGGCCCACAGCCCGTCCAGACGCCCGGCAGCATCCAAAGCTAAAAAGCTGAAAACGCTTGCGCCTGCAAGCGAGCCAAAAGCGGCAAATAAAATTCCCGGCGAAGACAGCAGCCGGCCCCAGGAGGCGGCATCCCCTCCAAAAAGCAATGACAGGGTTCCCAGCGCCAGAAAACCGACCAGGGGCAACAACAGCACCAGTGCGGTCTGCCAGCTGTCCCGGGCTGAAAAAGGCTGTTTTTCATCGCTGCCAGACTTTTTGGCCTGCCCCCTGTCTTTGGTTTCAGGATATTTGGCTGTCAAGGCGCGTATGTATTCCTGGTCTTCCGGGCCGTAAAAGTACCATTTCCCCCCGCCTTGATACTCCGCCCGGCCGTAATACCACTTCATTCTGCCGCTGCTGACAAACAGCAGGTTTATTTTTCCATCGGGTTCCATCACCACCAGGGTGGCAATCATCTCCCGGCTGGCCTCGTGACTGATCCACTCCTGGTTGCGCACCAAATAGATGTTTTTAAATTCCCCGCCCACTACCCCGCGCAGGTAATTTTCCAGGTGCCCGACGGTTTTCCTGCTGGTGGGGCCGGTGGATGAAACCAGCAAAATGTCACCCTGGTGCAAAACCGGCGCAATGTTCTTCATGCTTTCCGACAGGGCCTGGATATCGCCCCATTCTCCTTCGGAGTAATGTGAAAAAGTGATATGCGCCATCCCCTGCCCCGCCACCACCACTGCCGCGCAACCCATTAAAGGAGCGGTCAAGGGCCGGTTTTCCGCCAGCAACGCAGACGCATGCTCTTTCACTCTGTTGTCGAGAATGAGTCCGGCAAGCCGGCCTCTCATTTGCGCGTCCAGTTTTACCGGCTTAAGCGGCGTGTCTTTGCGGGCCACGCGCCAGGATATAAAAGACATTTCATTATCCTGATACCGCAGCATGCGTTCCACAGCAAACATGGCAGCCAGCTGTGCATCCTCGGTTTCATGAAGGTAAAATTCGTTGACATAGGCAATGAAAACCGGCAACAAGATTTTTTCCACGTTGCGGATGATCTCCGGAGCCCGGGTCAGGGCAAAACGCTTTTCCAGGATCTGCTCCTGCCACGCTTTTTTCAGGCGCAGGGATTTTTCCAACAAGCGGGCTGCCGTCATTCCCGGCTCCAGCAGCAGCTCCTGCCCCGCAGTTACAGCCAAAGCATGAAATGCTTCGGAGTTTTTGGGAATATCTTCCGTGCGCAGTCCGGCAAACACCTCCCTGCCCGGCAAAGTGTCCGGCCAATCATCCTGGCTGAAGGCATTGCGCTGCAGGCCGAAGAGGACTGCCTGCACCACTTCCATGGCCATGGCGGCAGCCAAGGCGGTCTGCCCTGCAGGCGAGAGTTTATCAGCCCCAGCTTCGCTGAAATTGAGAATATCCGCCTCTAAAGCCGGATCAAGGGTAAATCCTGCTGCCTTGAGTTTTTGAACAATCATTACCTTTTCATTATACCCCGCCAGTTTCAGGCGTTTTCCCCATTCACCGGCCCAGGCATATTGGCCGAAGGGCAAAGCCGCATAATCCTGGACCAAGGCCAGAAAGGCCGCCAACTCGGGATCCGCGTTGATCCGGCGCGCCATTATCCCCGCCAATTCCGCTGCCCGGAGATCATGCCCGGCCAGGGGATACTCGCGGGCAAGGGTGGCGCCAAAACCCGCAAATCCCAGCACCTGATACAAACGTTGAAAGGCAGGCGTGCTTTTCAAACGCGCTATCCGCTCCGAGGATACAACCGGTTGGCGCTCACGTTCAGAAGTGACGGCAACCGCCCGCTTTGCCGTGCTGCCGCCGGTTGTCGGCCCGGCCAGGTCTTTTTGTTCAGCAGCCGCAGTTTGAAGCAGAGCTTTTTGTAATGCCTCTTTTTTTTCTTCCGCTTCGGGCTTGATCTGCACCAGCTGCAGAGTGGTGGTCCGGTTTTTCTCCCAAGCACGCAATGCTTGACGATAGGCAGACTCAGTTTTCCGGCGCCAATAGCGTTCAGGCTTGGTACGATGTTTTTCTGCTGCAGCCAGCAAGGCCGCGTAATCCCCGACCCGCAGACCCAGTATCAAGCCCAGGATTTCACCGGCAATGCGTTTGCTTTCGCCGGCGCCCACATACAGGGTTCCCAATTGAAATGCCAAAGCCAGCAGCGGCCGGCCGCGCACACAGGTTTGCAATCCCGCCAAATGCTCCTGCATATCATCCGGCATCAGGCGGACATGGCGGACCATGATGCGGCGCAAAACTTCGTGTTCCACCTCGTGGGCAACTGCGTTTTCATCCAGCGCAGCCACGCGCCGGGTTTTGTCTTTATGCAACAGGTCTTTCTCGCCGTATTGTTTCATCAGCTGGATGGCGCGCTGATGCGTCTGCCCTGCGGGTGTCCGGACATATTCCGGATCAACCGTAAGCTCTTTTTCCCCGCGCAGATACTGGTAGTCCTCGCCTTCATCCAGGTAGGCATTGTATTCGGAGAAAACAACAACATGGTTCATATAGGTGGAAGTCCAGCCAGGCGTGGCCAGGTCCAGTTTTCGGGGCTTTTTATCCAGGGTCGAAACATAAAAAACCTCAACCGGCCCTTCCGGGGTTGGCCGGCTTTCACGCCGGTCAATTTTCAACAGGGTGAACAAGCGCCGGCTTTCGCGCTCGGTTTCCAGCAAAAATCCCTTGGCGTTCAGGCATTCCTGGTTGATCCAGGCCCGGGCCCAATTGACCATGTTGAGGTTGAACTGCCGGTTGATCATGCCTTGGTAAACCGCGATCTCATACGCATTGACCAGTTTCTGCATGGCATCCGGATCCCGGATACTGCTGGCCTCGCGGATGAAAGCCAGAACGTGGTCCTGCAAAGGCGCGCTGATCATGTCGCGCGCTGAAACCGCGCTTATTTCCCCCCGCAGCCGCGCCCGTACCCGGGCGGAGAATTCGCCTATGGTCACAAAAGGCCCCTGCAATGCTTGGTGCAAAGCTGGTTCAATCTCTGGCCACACCAGGGGAAACGCATTCGCCTGCCCGGAATCTGCCAGCAGGCGGCGCCAGTACTGTT